>JBBIQC010000221.1:0-7338 GCA_037442585.1 Oscillatoriales cyanobacterium bin_317 | reverse complement strand
ACAGCGCTTTCAATGCGATCGCCTGTGCCTGATCCGTTTGCCCATACGTAAATACATAGGGAACATTGGGAGGCAGCAGGGGCAGGAATTGAGCCAGGGTATAGGGACTGCCGTAAAGGATTAAGGCTTGCAATTGCTCTGACCGGATTAAAAATGTGAGCCACTCCTGAGCCATTTGAGTCAGACCAGCACTGCCACGAAAAGGATTGCCTCGGATGAAGAGTTGCAACAGGGTGGGTTGCCAGGGCAAATGAGAGGACTCTAAGGAATGGTATGGCGTATGGCGATCGACCAATTGCAGGGAATAGCCCAGAGCCTCCGGGATTTTGACAGCAGGGGTATAGTGGCCCACTTCCTTACAGTTCAGTAAGTTGTCAACCAGGATCAGATTCCGCCGATCGCTGGGGTGGTCAGCCTGGTTGAGTCGGGAGAGAATCGGTTGGTGAGCCTTTGCAGAGTCCTTCAGAATCCGATCGACCAGGGCGATCGCCCTCGGTTGAGCGAGATGAGTCACCAGTTCCTGCGGCTGTACAGTTGGCGGAAGTTGTTCCCAGGCGTGGGGAAATTGGGATTCTGCATGGGCAGCACAAGCTTTCTGTTTCGCCTGCCAGATGCGTTCCACCGAGGCTTGAATTCGTTCTGGGGTAAGGCGACCTGTTTCCACAGCCTGACAAATCGCCTGAATCGCTCCCACCGGATCTGCAGGCATCAGCAGAATATCAGCTCCAGCTTCCACCGCTAACACAGCGGCTTCATTGGCTCCAAAATGATCCGCGATCGCCCCCATAATCAGAGCATCAGTGACAATCAGGCCGTTAAATCCCAAGGTTTGCCGCAATTCGTTGGTCAAAATTTGATGCGACAGGGTGGCCGGATAAGTGGAGTCCAGGGCGGGAATTTGCAGATGGGCGGTCATCACTGCATCCACTCCCGCTGCGATCGCGGCTTGAAACGGCGGAAATTCCACCTGGCGCAAGCGTTCAAGGGAATGGGGCAGGATGGGCAATTGCAGATGAGAATCGACAGCCGTATCGCCATGACCCGGAAAGTGTTTGGCCGTCGTTAAAACGGGATGCGCCTGGGCGCCCTGAATGAAGGCTGTGATCAGATCCGTAACTACTGCCGGAGTTTCTCCAAAGGCACGGATATTGATTACCGGATTGCTGGGATTATTGTTGACATCGGTAACGGGAGCCAGGATCCAGTTCAGCCCGATCGCCTGCGCCTCCTGAGCGGTAATCGCGCCCATCTGTTCGGCATACGATCGAGCCACAGCGGGGCTGTCTTGGGCGATCGCGGCGAGAGCCATGGGAGGAGGAAACCAGGTGGCCCCCGCAAATCGTTGGCCAATTCCCTCTTCTACATCTGCCGCCACTAACAGGGGAATTGGTGCCCACTCTTGCAGTTGCTGAATTCGCAGCGCCACCTCCGGGGCACTTCCTCCCAACAAAATCACTCCCCCCACGCCCCACTTCTGGATCCACGCCTGTAAAGTTTTGGCGGGAGCCTCCCACTGGGGATAACGAATTTGCTGATCAAACAAATAACCCGAAGCCCGCACGACGATCATCTGGGCAACTTGGGCAGCTAAAGGCAGGGTGTGGAGGTCGGGAAGGGAGGGAAGCATCATCTCATCACCCCTTCACTCTTCTCCGGCTTCCTCGGCTTCTTGCTCTCCATTCGCTTCCCGTTCCTGGCTCAGGCGGTTCAGTAGGGATAGGATACGATCGCCCCGTTCCAGGGAATTATCTTCCAGAAACACAATCTCCGGAGTGCGGCGCAGACGAATTCGCTGACCCAGTTCACTACGCACAAACCCGGTTGCCGCCTTAAGACCTACCATAGTTTCAGCTTTGGCTTCTGGAGTCCCGTAAATGCTGACAAAAATTTTGGCGTGTTGCAGGTCGCCAGATACGTCTACATCCGTCACACTGACCATTCCGGCTCCCACCCGGTCATCTTTGATGTCTGTCAACAACATCTGGCTGACTTCTCGCTTAATTAACTCAGATACGCGGGCAACCCGACGACTTGTAGCCATAACGAATGCTCCCATCCAGTGAATGGATTTTGGATTTTGGATTGTATAGAAATTGTATAGAGAATGAGGTGCTGGAATCTTTTCTCCCAGGGCACGCAAGGAGGGAGTCCAGGGAACTACTGAAGTCCTAACATACCCCGTAAAGTAAAGGTGATAAAGGCGAACCCGGCGGTGAAGGCTCCAACGAGGGCGATCGCGGTGACGGGGTTCTTAAACAAAGGAATCAGGGGTTTAGCAGCATTGAGAAAAACCCCCAGAATAGCACCCAGCACAAAAACAGGATATTTAGAAATCGTATTCCAGAAGTTTTGCATGATTCAGTTCACCAAAAGGGTTGGGAGGTTACACCCGCTCAAGGCATTGTTTAACCTGTTTTAGATTTTAGGGTAAGACACAGACCCGCGACAGTCAGAAACTTTTTCGACTGAAGAAATCGCTTCTATGATGAATACAGCTTGTCTAAGTCCAGAACTGGATCCTCTTAGGAGAAAACGACCTTGTTTTAGCTGGATTTGGTTTAGAAGCAGCCTCAATAAATAGATGCAGCCTCAACTTCTGGAATCGATCGCTCCTCGTCCCTTTTTAAAGTGGGCGGGAGGAAAGACCAAGTTAATTCCCCAATATTCTCCCTACTTCCCCCAGAAATTTGCGACTTATTATGAGCCATTTCTGGGCGGTGGAGCAATTTTTTTTCATCTTTTACCTCAAAGGGCTGTCCTGCTGGATATCAATCCAGAGTTGGTGAATGTTTACTGCTGTGTGCGCGATCGGGTGGATGAATTAATCCAACGGCTGCGAGACCATCGCGATCGTCATTGCCAGGAGTATTACTATTTCATCCGGGGCTGTACCTGCACTTCTGCTGTGGAACGGGCAGCCCGTATGATTTATCTCAACAAAACCTGTTTTAACGGCCTGTACCGAGAAAATTCCAGAGGACAATTTAATGTACCAATGGGCCGCTACAAAAATCCCGGTATCTTTGACCCGGAACTGCTGTATGCAGCGGCGATCGCCCTACAGAACGCAGAAATTGCTGTTGCCCCCTTTGAAACGGTTCTGGAATACGCCAACAGTAGCCAAGATTTTATCTACTTCGACCCGCCGTACTATCCCATCAGCAGTACCAGCAACTTTACGGCCTACAATCGCCATAGCTTCAAGCCGCAGGATCAGGTTCGGCTGCGAGATACGGTAGTTGAATTAGCCAGACGCGGCGTGCAGGTGATGGTATCCAACTCTGACTGTCCGTTTATTCGCGATCTCTATCGGGACTTTTATTTACACCCCATTCTGGCAGCGCGATCGATCAACTCCAATGGCAACCGCCGGGGAAAAATCACTGAGTTGGTGATTACGTCTTATTCAGTAGAAGCAAGTTTACGGATGACCCATGACTAATGACAGATGACCCATGCCCCTCAGCCTAGCCAGACCCAAAAGGTTTGCAACAGCAGCCACAGGTTTAACCCTACGATAATCATCGCCACAGCCCAGGCAAAGACTTTCAGCCAGAAGGGATTCACGAAATCGCCCATCACTCGCCGATCGCTGGTAAACATCACCAGAGGCACCACCGCAAAGGACAGTTGCATACTCAGAATCACCTGACTGAGAACCAGCAGATTGCCCGTGCTCTGCTCACCAAAGATGAGAATGACGATAATGGCCGGAACGATCGCCGTTAACCGGGTGGATAAACGACGCAACCAGGAGGGAAACTTGAGTTGGATAAATCCTTCCATCACCACCTGTCCGGCCAGGGTTGCGGTTAAGGTGGAACTCTGCCCGGAGGCTAACAGCGCTAATCCAAAGATCGTACTGGCCGCACTCACACCGACTAGCGGCGACAGCAGTTGATAGGCATCTTGAAGTTCGGCGACATTATAATGTCCGGCTTTATGGAAAGTGGCCGCCGCAACGACCAGGATGGCCGCATTAATAAACAGGGCCAGGGTCAGGGCGATCGTGGAATCCAGAGTGCCAAAGGTAATGGCTTCTCGTTTTTTCTCTGGGGTATTTTGCCATGCCCGTGTCTGGACAATAGAGGAGTGGAGATACAGGTTATGGGGCATCACCGTTGCACCCAAAATCCCGATCGCGATGTACAGCATTCCAGGATTGCGTAAAATCTCCTTGCTGGGCACAAATCCCAGTGCGATCGCGGAGGCATCAGGACGGGCAAACCAGATCTGGGCCGCGAAACAGATCCCGATCGTAGACACTAGCGTAATGACCAGGGCTTCCACATAGCGGAATCCTTTGCGCTGGAGGGCCAGCATCGCCAGGACGTCCAGAGCCGTAATACAAACCCCCCAGATCAGTGGAATCTTAAACAGTAACTGGAGGGCGATCGCAATTTCACACAGTACCCACAGGACAAACGTCACTCGGGGGCTGAAGTAATCCCGACAGGCTTGAGCTAAATCCTTACCTGTCGCCACTCCCAGCCGCACACACAAGGACTGGAGCAGCACCGCCATCAGGTTGGACAGCAAGATCACACTCAGGAGGGTATAGCCAAACTGAGAACCTCCTGCAATATCGGTGGCCCAGTTACCTGGATCCATATAGCCCACCGATACTAAATAGCCAGGGCCAGCATAGGCCATTAACTTACGCCAGAACCCTTTTCCGGCAGGGATGGGAATGCTCCGATGCACTTCTGGCAAACTGGGTCGAGGGGAAGTAACAGACATGACTGCCTCTTTCATAATCCTTTCATAATTCAATCTAACATTCTGTGTCACCCTGAAAGGCAGCTTCAGGAAAGTTCATAAGTGCAGTCAGGAAAGAAAATTAGAGAGTTTGCTGCTAGAAAGTCTGGAGTCTGGTGAACCCGTTGAGATCACTCCAGAGTTTGGGGAGCAACGGCGACAAACTCTGCTGCAGTGGATGCAAGAGCGGCAGTCGTGAAAAGGCGGGTTATTCGTCCCGCTGCGACCGCGGACGTGGATCGGGAAGCCTTCTACCTTGCCGAACGCTCCGGTCAGAATGCTGGCATGAAGTTTTATGCAGCCTGTTGGGATTATGCAAGAATCTGGAAACAGGTGGTGATTTTGCAGCAATACTCCCATACTCTGGCTGAACTTTTGCCCCAAACTGAGACGGATTCTTCAGAGAGCTTCCCTTGTAGTATCTGCGTCACAGCGCGCCTGGTTCTGCCGACAGATGAGATCGCCATATCCGTATCCTGCCGCAATCCTCACAAAATTTCCAGGAGAGGGCATCGCTATTGGAAATAGAACAATACTTTGTCAGGGAATATGTTGGGGAGGCATTTAAACTATTTGGCCCTCCACATCTCATTACACTTGGGGTCATTTTTCTACTGAATATCACTTTCGTCAGAATGTGTATTCAGACTTCCGAACCTATGCGTCACCACCTTCGGTGTGGTCTGGCAACAGTTATTTTGCTGAATGAGATCTCTTGGCATCTTTGGAATATATTGACCGGGGGTTGGTCAATGCAAACAATGCTTCCCCTGCATTTATGCAGCGTGATGAACTATGTCAGCATAGCGACTCTCCTCACGAAGTCGTCTAGCTTGTATCAACTGTGCTATTTTCTGGGTATTGGTGGTGCACTTCAAGCTTTGCTGACTCCGGATCTAGGACAATACGGCTATCCCCACTTCGTTTTTTTTCAGACCTTCCTGAGTCATAGCCTGATTATCACAGCAGCACTGTATATGACCGTTGTAGAAGGGTATCGTCCTTCTTTGAGAAGATTACCTGCCCTGATCCTTGGCTTCAATATTTACCTGCTCTTTGTGGCCATCATCAATACCCTGATTGGCAGTAACTATCTCTTTATTGCGCGCAAGCCTAACATCCCAACCATATTGGATGTCATGCCTCCTTGGCCCTGGTATATTGTCGGGATGGAAGTTGTGGGATTACTTGTTGTTTTGCTACTCTATCTTTCATTTGTCATCGTCAAGGGAAAGGTAAGGTAGCTGCAATAAAATTCAAGCTCAAACCTGCATCATTCGAGGCCAAAGTGCGATCGTTCCAATTTAAAGCTCAAACATTGCAACTTAAAGTGCGATTGTTCTGATTTAAAGTGCGATCGTTCCACCTCAAAGCTCAAATGTTCCAGTTTCAAGCTGCAAAATTCTAGTTCAAACCTCGGAATGTCAAGCTTGAATCTCCAATGTTCAGGGTTCGAGCTTCACCATTGAACTTTTGAGCTTCACCAGTCAAGCTCTAGGTGCGAATTTAGATTTGGCAAGGCGATTTCCAAACAGTTGACACCCGCAAATCGTAGGTACGAAGCATTCGGCAGTCTCCCTCTGGCAAAAGACAAAAATCCTTGCCCGCATGCTGCGTCCGTACAGAGATGATAGCTCCACTGGGAAATCTCCTAAAAGATTTAAGGTTAGCGCGATCGCCCCAAAGCTTCGATAAATTCGGTCTTTGATAGTATGACAGAATGAAATATAAGGTGTTTTGTATCAGCCAATACGGTTTGTAGGCTGCACTCCCCACTATTCAGTAGGGTCTAAGCTTGTACTGCAATCTACTGGGAAGAAGCCCGTGAACTTCAACGACTACGATCCAGGCGATTTTTACGATGAACTGTTTATCCAGCAGGGTCAACCGCGTCCAGAAGCCATCCCCCTGATTGAGCGCTTAAACGCTCTGGGAATGGAAGAAGTATTGCGGCGACAGAAAGCGGCTCAAATAGCCTTGTTCAAAATGGGAGTCACCTTCAATGTCTATAGTGATAACCAGGGAACTGAGCGCATCCTGCCGTTTGACATCATTCCCAGAATTGTGTCGGCGGATGATTGGACAATCCTGGAAAAAGGATTGAAACAGCGGATTTATGCCCTGAATAAGTTTTTGGCGGACGTTTACTCTGACCAAAAAATCCTCAAAGACAGCGTCATTCCGGCAGAAATTGTTTATTCGGCCAGTGGTTTTCTGAAGCCCTGTATGGGACTGCAACCACCGGAGGGTATCTGGTGCCATATTACGGGAACCGATCTGGTGCGCGATCGCAACGGGCAGTGGTATGTGCTGGAAGATAATCTCCGCTGTCCCTCTGGAGTATCCTATGTGCTGGAAAATCGGCGGGTGATGAAGAGTACCTTCCCTATGGTATTCGACACCATGAAAATCCAGCCCGTGGAAGAATATCCCAGTCAGTTACTGGAAACCCTGCTGAACCTCGCTCCCGACCACCTGAGCGATCCGACCGTTGTTGTCCTTACCCCCGGAATTTATAACTCTGCTTATTTCGAGCATTCCTTCCTGGCGCAACAGATGGGTGTGGAATTGGTGGAAGGG
>JBBIQC010000220.1:0-7343 GCA_037442585.1 Oscillatoriales cyanobacterium bin_317 | reverse complement strand
TTACCCTCTCCACCATCCTCACCGCCGGATTGACGGATACCCGCGATCGCCTTTCACCCACCCTCACCGAGAACCCGGTGTTAGGGTTAGGGCTATCCCGGGCGGTATCCGGCTTTAATGCGCTGACCAATGTCCCCGATGAACTGAGTGCGATCGTGCGCCGTCAGCCCTCTGACAGCAAAGGCATTTTCCCTGGCAAGGAATACCTGAATCAGGACTTCACCCTCAACGCCTTTAACGATCTGCTCGACTATCGGATTCTGCACATCGCGACCCACGGCAAAGATCCCGAACAATCCTTCCTGCTGCTGGGCAATGGCAATCCTCTGCGTGTATCCGATATTCGTAAACTGAGCGGGCTGGGCAGTATTCATCTGGCGGTACTCTCTGCTTGCGAAACGGCAAAGGGAGGACAGGACAAAGAAGGGATTGAGGTAGCTGGGCTGAGTTATTACTTCCTGACTCAGAAGGTGAAAGCGGTTGTAGCATCTCTGTGGCTGGTGAATGATGCCAGCACCAGTCAGTTGATGCGACAGTTTTACCAGAACTTGGCATCAGGCAAAATGACCAAAGCAGAGGCATTGCGACAGGCCCAACTGGCGATGATGGGAAAGACAACAACTGGGACGCAACAAGCACGAGGGGATAGTTTCAAGTTATCCTCGCCGGATGGCTCCAAACCCGCGATCGCCCGTAACCTGAGCCATCCCTACTACTGGGCACCGTTTATTCTAATTGGGAATGGGTTGTAAAATCGGGGTAGTGCCATTTAGGAAAGGATGGAGAATGAAGCAGCGGTGGTGAGATAACGAGATAATGGGCAGCTCGCGTCATCTCATCATTTCATCATTCTGCCCTCTGGGTCACTACCGAATCGGGATAGGCAGAGGAGGGAGGTATGAAACGACGGCAGTTATTACAGGGAGTGGGAGGGGCGATCGCGGTTCTCGGTCTGAATCAATTGGATTTACACCAGAAGGCGATGCAATATGGCCGGGTGCTGGCTCAAGATACTCCTCGTAAACGTGCCCTGCTGGTGGGCATTAACAAGTATACGGGAACCGACAAGGGAGAGTGGATGCCGCTCAAAGGTGCCGTGAATGATGTGGAACTGCAACGAGAATTGTTGTCTTTACGATTTGGCTTCAAAGATATTCAAGTCCTGCCAGATCAAGCCGCGACTCGTGAAGCCATCCTCAAGACATTTAATGAGTTCCTGATTCGAGATGCAAAACCGGGGGATGTGGTTGTCTTTCACTTCTCCGGCCACGGTTCTAATGTGATTGATCCCAATAAAGTCCACAAGGATGGTCTGAACGGGACTTTAGTGCCCTACGGTAGCGACCTTCCCTTTGGCTACCCGAATATGGGTGGAGTGGTAAATGACATCACGGCAGGCACCTTATTTCTGCTGATGGCCGCGCTCAAGAAAAAGGGCATCACCAATGTCACGGTGGTACTGGATAGTTGTTATGCCGGGGCTGGAGTGCGAGGGAATTTAATTGTGCGATCACGTCCTGGTCAGTTTGAGTTACGGGGAACTGAGCGAACTTCTAAACTGGAAATTGGGCCGGAGGAACTTCAGGAGCAACAACGCTGGCTGAAGGATCTCAACCTTTCTCAGGAGGAGTGGATCAAACTGCGTCGTGATCAGATTGCTAATGGAGTTGCAATTCTAGCGGCACAACGGAATCAACAGGCGGTAGATGCTGTTTTTGCAAACGATATTCATGCGGGAGTCTTTACTCAGGCATTGACGCGCTATCTCTGGCAACAATCGGAAGCACAGACGTTGAATATTGTAATGAATGCAGCGCAGGCGAAGGCAGAGAAATTTCTGAAAACCGTTCCCAACTCACGAGTTCAAACACCTTATTCAGAAGTTGCACTGGGAAGCAGAAACGATCAAAAGCCGATCTATTTCTCATCTTTCAACAAGGCTGGAGCGGCAGATGCGGTGATTAAGCAGGTCAATGGCGATCGTGTCAAAGTATTACTAACCGTAGATCCAACCAGTGTGGAAGCATTGGGACGGGGTGCCCAACTCAAGCTGGTGGATGCGACGGGAACAGAAATTGGGACTCTCCGCATTGAGTCCCGCAATCAACTGGAAGCTCAGGGAACACTGCAAGCGACTGGATCAACTCGCATCCTGCCGGGTGATGTGTTGCAGGAACAAATTCGGGCCATTCCCAAAAATGTCACCCTGAAAATCGGCATCGATCGCTCTTTGGAACCGGATTTGGAAACGGCAAAGCGATCGCTCCAGGCTATTCCTCGCATTGAAGCCGTTCGCCTGTTGCAACAGGAAGTGCACTATATTCTGGCCCGTAAGAATGGTCAAATTAGTCTCTTCTCTCCCGGACTGGATCCATTACCGGACGATGCAATAGGAGCAACGGGAGAATCGATCGCTGATGCTGTCAGTCGATTACGCTCCAAGCTCAATATGTTGCTGGCGGCTCGTATCCTGAAGTTGATGTTAAACACGAATTCTTCCCAACTGAAGGTGAGTGCAGCCGTCAGGGTGGCCGATCATCGGGAACTTTTGGCTCAATCATTTACGGTACGGGGTGGGGGCAAACCGATTCAAACAATTCAAAGCGGTTCCGGAGCATTAGTGCAGCCCTTAAGCCGCCTGCGGGTAGGACAAAAGCTGCAGATTGTAGTGCAGAATCAGGAAGCGCGTGACCTTTACATTGGAATTGTGTTGTTCAGTCCAGATGGTTCAGTGTTGCCGATGGCGGAACAAGTTGCATCGGCTAATCAGGAGGTGAGGTTTCCGGCCCAGGGAGAGATTGAGTTACAGCCACCTTTGGGCGTTGGCGAAATTCTTATGATTGCCAGTACAGTCTCGTTAGAAAAGGCGTTGACGGCCCTAGCAGCGCTGCGAAAGTCAGAGCAATCATCGCAACGGGGATCTGCTACGGTGAATGCCGTGGATCAATTGCTGGAAGACCTGGATGCTGGGACTCGTGGAGCGGCGCGATCGCCCTCAAATGTGCGGTTGGTGGATACTCGCCAGATGGCGGCACTGTCCATTGGGATTGAAATTCTCGGTTAAACCCAGGGTGGACAGTAGAATAAAGTATCAGAGTCCGAATGAAGCACAATGACTGCACCCCTGCTACAGACTCCTCAACCGAGAATCGCGAAGGTGATTCATCACCTGACCTGGGAGCAATTGGAGGAATTGGATCGTTCCCTGGAAGATTTTGCTGGGGTCAAGCTGGTGTATCTGGATGGAACGGCGGAGATTATGCCGATTAGCGAAGACCATGAAGACTTTAAGGTGATCATCCGCCGCTTACTGGAAGCCTATATGGAAGAATTGGGAATTCGATTTTATGGGCGAGGCGGACCGACGCTGGGCAACAAGCAATTGAATGCCAGAAATGAACCGGACGAGTCTTATAACCTGGAGAGCAAAAAGCCTTACCCGGATCTGGTGATTGAGGTGACGGTGACCAGTGGGGGAGTGAATAAGCTGGAAGGGTATCGCCGGATGGGAGTAAAGGAAGTGTGGTTTTGGGAAGATGGCAGTCTGGCAATTTACCACCTAGCTGAAGGGGAATATCAACGAGTCAATCAGAGTGAACTGCTGAAGGATTTACCGCTGGATGTCTTTTGTCGCTACATCACTTACTACGATCAGTACGAAGCGGTGCAGGAGTTTCGTAAAGTTCTTCGGTGGGAAGGTCAGTAGCGATCGCAACTTCGGCAGGTAAGTTTTGACAGTCATTTCTTTAATTTCTAATAAGTTTATTGTTAGACCAGAGTTCTACCTCGCTAAAATTATAGAGAAGTGATAGAGCAAAGATTATGCCAAATACTGATCCTGATCAATTGTTTGATCATGGTGTGGAGCAGTATGAAAGCCAAGAGTATGATACTGCCCTCACTACGTTTCAATCCGCTCTGGAAGGCTATCGTGAGCAACAGAACCAGTTTGCAATTGGTCGTACATTAAATGCGATCGGACTCACCCAACTTCAAAATGGTGAAGATGCTGCTGGCTCTTTTGAAAAAGCCCTAGCAATTTTTGAGAGTGCAAAAAATTCTAATTGGGCTGCAATGGTTCTTGGTAATCTTGGTGTTTTTTATAACCAGCGCAAGCAATATGACAAAGCTTTAGAGCTTTATGATGAAGCCTTAAAGAGGATTACTGATTCTAGCGATCAAATTCTCAGCAAAAAGGAACAGGCAAAGATTTTTAATAATAAGGGTACAGTTTTCTTTCAAAAGGGCAAAGAAGCGGAAGATCCTCAAAAAGCCAGAAAGAATTTTGAAGAATCATTCAGAGAGTACCTAGAAGCATTAAAAATTTTTAGGCAAATTGCTGAATCTGAAAGTGTAGAATTTGTAACCAATCAAATAATTTACCTTTTCAAGTGTGCTTATCTTGGAGAGGAAGACGACTTTCCAACAGCTTCAGGCCCGATAATATCTAATCCTAGATAGATCTTATCAAATAGCTTTAATTTTTCTGTATTTGTTTCAGATACGATTTCCTATGTTTGTCAGAAACCAGAAAAAACTTTTTTTTTAGCTGCATTTTTAATTATTTTCTCACCAGGTTCTCTGACTTATGCGTCTGTAAGTAGGTCAACGCTAGTAAGCGTTCTAGATGCTCGGCAAGCAGATGTTTACTTTAAACAAGGTGTAAAGCTATATCAAGATAGAAAATATCAAGAAGCACTTCTAAAATACGAAAAAGCACTTAAGATTTACCATTCTGCCAAAAGAATATTTGAAGTTGGACGCGCACTTAATGCGATTGGACTAGCCTATTTTGGATTAGATCAGTACTCTAAAGCATTAGACTATTATCAACAGGCGTTGTCAATCTTCATAAGAAGCGAAAATCTTGAATGGATAGGTAAAACCTTTAATAATATTGGTAGTGTCTATGATCGGCTTGGACAATTTCAGAAGTCTATATACAATTATGACCGTGCCCTTCATTTTTTCAAACAATCGGGTAATCAACTATGGCAGGGAAATATTTTGCATAATATTGGTCTAAGTTATTTTCAGTTAAATCAGTATGCGAGTGCTCTTGAATATTTTCAACATGCTTTCTCAATTTATAAAGAACTAAAGGATAAGAGAAGAGAAGCAGAAATACTATATAAATTTGGTAATGTTTATATTGAATTAGGACAGTATGAGCAAGCAATTAACTGCTATCAGGAAGCTCTGATTTTATTTAAGATTCTTAATGATCGTCCTGAGCAAGGAAGCGTCTTAGCAAATATAGGACTACTGTATGCACGGAGAGAGCAGTACTCTAAAGCAGTGCAAGTTTACCAAGAAGCATTATCTATATTTTCAATCTTTAACTATCGGTCACAGGAAGGGCATACCTTAAATAACTTAGGGGTTGCTTATACAAAGTGGGGAAAATACTCTCAAGCTCAAAAAAATCTTATTAGAGCATTAAATATTGTTCAAGAGTTAGGTGATCGCTACTTTGAGGGTAAAGTGCTCGATAGTTTTGGAAGTTTGTATAAGGCTCAGAATCTTGATGCGAAAGCACTAGAGTATTACCAGCAAGCTTTGATTGTTATGTCTGAAACTGGCGATCGTGATGGTCAACGTCTCACATTAAGCAATCTTGGTAGTCTCTTTGTTCGGCAGAATCGGCCAGAGCTAGCGATTGTTTTCTATAAGCAGTCGGTTAATGTAACTGAATCAATTCGAAAAGATGTTCGCTCATTACCGAAAGATCAGCAACAATCTTATACTCAAACTGTTGCGGATGCCTATCGCATCCTTGCTGACCTCTTACTGAAGCAAGACCGAGTACTGGAAGCCCAACAAGTTCTGGACTTACTCAAAGTGCAAGAACTCAACGATTACCTGCGAAACGTCCGAGGCGGTGGGCAACCTCTCTACGAACTGCCCCCAGAGCAGGCCATCCTGGAGAAATACAACGAGTTGCAGAAGTCCGCGATTCAACTGGGGCAAGAACTGACTGACCTGCGAAAGATTCCCGAAGCCAGTCGCACCCCTACCCAGCAGCAACGCATTGCCCAACTGGTGAAACTCCAGGACGACCTGAACCAGCAGTTCAACGCTTTTACGGAACGGAGTGATGTTGTGGCATTGGTCAAACAACTCACTCCCACCGTGCTGCGGCAAACGGTAGACCTGACCCAACTCGATGCCCTGCGGAATGATTTACGTCAACTTAACGCCGTGTTGCTCTATCCTCTCATCCTGGAAGACCGCTTGGAATTGGTAATGACCACCCCTGACTCACCCCCGTTGCGGCGCCCTGTCAATGTCAAGCGGGACGAACTGAACGCCACCATTGTCGAATTCCGTCGCGCTTTGCAAGATCCCAACAGCAATGCCAAAGTTCCGGCTCAGAAACTCTATACCTGGTTAATCAAACCGCTGGAAGCGGATCTGACGCAGGCCAACGCCAAAACCATCATTTATGCTCCCGACGGACAGTTGCGATACATTCCCCTGCAAGCCCTGTATGACGGTCAGCAGTGGTTAGTGCAGCGCTACCAGGTTAACAACATCACTGCCCGTTCCTTCACTGAGTTCAAAACTCAACCCGTCAAGCAGCCTCACATTTTAGCTGGAGCCTTTGTCAACGGTCAGTATACGTTTCAGGTGGGCGATCGCTCCGTCACCTTCAAAGGCTTACCCTTTGCCGGAAATGAGGTTGATACCCTGGCGACCCTCGTGCCCACTACCAAAAAACTGGTTGACCAGTTATTCAATCGGGATACCACCACAACCCAAATGAATGAGTTTAATGTGGTGCATCTAGCGACTCATGCTAATTTTGTTCCCGGTATCGCCACTGACTCCTTCATCGTTTTCGGCAATGGGGATAAAGCCACTCTCAAAGACATTGAAAGTTGGTCATTAAATAATGTGGATCTGGTAGTACTGAGTGCCTGCGAAACCGGATTAGGCGGTAAGTTCGGCAATGGCGAAGAAGTGTTGGGCTTGGGCTATCAATTTCAGAACCGGGGCGCAAAAGCGGCGATCGCCTCACTCTGGTCGGTGGATGATGGCGGCACCCAGGAATTGATGACGGCCTTCTACACCGCTTTGAAACAGGGCAACATGACCAAGGCCGAAGCCCTTCAGAAAGCGCAGATTGAAATGATCAAGAAGGGAACAACCGCAACCGGACAGGCTCGTGGGGATAGTTTCAAGATTTCCAATGCGGCAGGTGCTCAAACTGCGATCGCTCGTAATCTCAGCCATCCCTACTACTGGGCACCCTTCATTCTGATTGGCAATGGGTTGTGAAGAGATGTTAATTAGGGCTTGCTGAAAAAGTCGGAATCGAAGAAGTTGGAGCGAGGCAGTTG
>JBBIQC010000219.1:0-7351 GCA_037442585.1 Oscillatoriales cyanobacterium bin_317 | reverse complement strand
ATCTCACCCTATTCTTCTATAAACCTTCCTATCCTCACAAATGGATAAAGTCGAGGTAAGTAGGTGTAGTTATAGTATTTGTAATCGTTTGCTGGGGAGTGGCGTTGTAGTAACTTTGTGTACGATTTCTTGGGCAGGCTGGAATTGACTTGTCCGTATAGGTGCAATCGAAGTAGTCTAAAGCAGCTCCTACTGATTTGAACACTAACGAAGATGCCACTGGTGCCCCATCAGGGAAGTCTTGTTCTCTCCAGACCACCAAACGGTAACCAGAACTATTGGATGTAGCCCAAATTTGATAATGATAATCTTCAGCCGTACCGTTGAAGACGCGGCCACCCCTCCCCTCCTGTACTAGAGTGCTACCATAAGCTGTGGTTCGTGAAACTCTCTCAGTAGTCTGGGGACGATAACCAGGGGATGAGTTTCTTGTAGGCGCAGTGGCACCTCGGTTTGAACACATGGAACCTAGATTAATTTTCTGCCCTGACGAGGTCACCATGTAGCAAGAGGATTCTGCGGAAACAGAGGTTACCAAACAAGGAACGGTAACAAAGGCAATGGATACAAGACAGCAGGCAAGTTTCAACATAGGAAAGAGTGGAGTTGGATATAGCTAACATCCCCACTAGGGAGCGCTATAAAACTCTGCCCAAATTCTCTTAATGCTCCGGATTGCTCTCTTAAAAAAAGGATGAATTTAGATACCGTCCCGGAAAAACTTCCTTTAGAATTCCTATTCATCTTCCAGAATTAACTGGGGAAGGATGCATTCAATCCGGGTTTGAGGAACGATCGCCGTTGCATTCTCCACTCCTTGAGAGCCTTCTTGATCCGGTAATGGGATCACTTGAAGCTTGCCCTGCATGGATTGGAGTAGGATTTGAGCCAGCAGCAAACTAAACCCTGGGGATGGAAAGGGCACCTGAGCCAGTTCTGCAATCACCCGTTTTTCCGGTAACCCCATCCCATAAATCACCTCTTTCCAGGCAGGATTTTGTTGCATCCAGCCGATCGGATCACTCCAGGTTTCCAGCGCAACGGGTTGATCGATCGCCAGACAAACCGTTTGCTCGCTTGAACTGGCCTGAAGCGATAAATGAATCTCACCATCCTTCAATTCTGAAATGGTGGTGTCAATTAATCGTACTAATGCCTGTTGCAGACGTTGAGGATCAGCCAGAACATATACCTCTGGATCGGGTGCGGCAACATGCAGACGAATGGTGCGATTTTGGGCTTGTAGATGGGTAAGACGGTAGACCTTTTGCAAGAGGGGAGCAAGCTGAACAGGCTGAATCTGGGCCTGCAAGGTGCCATGCTCAAGTTTAGCGGCATCAATAATGTTATCCAGAACATCCACCATCTTGAGGGCAGAGGCATTCGCCTGCTTGATACAGTCTCGTTCTTCTTCAGAACTGTCGCACAGATGCTCCAGAACCAGTTGATGCATCCCGATCAGGCCACTTAGGGGCGATCGCAATTCATGGGAGCTACGGGCTAAAAAGCCACTTTTATAGTGAGCAATTTCAGCCAGATTGTAATAGGCCAGTTCCAGTTGTCGTACTGAATCCCCCTTGTCCAGAGCTTGATTGGGGTTAACGATCGCTGGCTCCTTGCCCAGAGGTGAACTACTCTGCACTTTCCCGGAAAACCGCTGAGCGATCGCCCAACCCAACCCAATTCCAACCATTAGCCAGACCAGATTTATCCCGCTCATACTGTTGCCAGCCCCATCTCAATAAAACCGCTTCCTTGCTCAGCATAGCTTTCTTACCGGCTCACCCACTCACTCACCCAACACTACCGCGCCCTGACGCAACAACTCCGGAGGGAGAAGCAGATGAGGTCAGAGGAGAAGTTGACTGTAAGGCTTGCAGTTCCGATGGGGAGAGGGTCAAGACCTGGGGAAATTGCGCCTCAATTTCGGCCATGGTTTGTAAGGCGGGTTGTCCAGAAAGGTTAGCGCTGGTAGTCGCAAGCGGCCCCGTGCGAGACAGGATGGCCTGGGCGATCGGGTGCTTCGGCACTCGTACCCCAATCGTGTTTGGATCTTTGGGGTTCAATTCGGGAGACACTCGATCGCTGGCTGGTAGTACCAGAGTCAAGGCACCGGGCAGGTAACGATCGGCCATCTGTTGCCAGAGCTGGCGTTCTTCAGAACTTCCCGCCACATAACTCCATAGCTCTTTGACCTCTGCAGCCATTAAGATCAAAGGCTTATCCAGGCTGCGTTGTTTGGCTGCAAAGATCAGACTGGCCCGATCGGGACGCGCGGCGAGAGCGGGAACTGTATCTGTGGGAAAACTAATTAAATCCTGTCCTGAACTTGCGCCTGCTACTAATGCTTCAAACGAAACCTGCGTCATTGCTCCTGCTGTCGTAAAAGATCCTGACCCACCACGATCCTGGCAAAAATTTCCGCTAAAGTAATCTTTTCCAAGCTGTCTGATTAGTGAGTTTGACTATGAATTTAACCCAAGACTTCCAGTGTGATAAATTGTTGCCTTCCTGTGGCAGGTTCTCCACTTTTCGTCTACGCAAAGAATATTTTCTGAGCCGCTGAATTATCTGCAGCCGTTTTACCAGGAAGAGACTGGATTTCAAGAACTGACTCTATCCATTACGGCCTGTCGGCGGAAATTGTTAAGCGAAAACAGACGGAAAGGGCTTTCAACAGCTAATGGACAAGTACCGCAGCATTTTTGACAATGCGCTCGAGGGTATCTTTCAAACCACTCAGGATGGCCGATATCTGAGTGCCAATCCGGCCTTAGCTAAACTGTATGGCTATGAATCTCCCCAAGCCTTAATCGACTCGCTGATAGATATTGAGCATCAACTGTATGTGAATCCCGCTCGTCGCCGCGAGTTAATTCACTTAATAGAGCAGCAGGGAACCGTGACCGGTTTTGAATCTCAGGTCTACCGTCGAGATGGCAGGATAATCTGGATTTCGGAAAACGTTTATCCAGTTCACAGTGCCGATGGTGATTTCCTGTATTACGAGGGCACCGTTACCGATATTAGCGATCGCAAACAAACTCAGGCGGCATTACAGGCCAGCCAGCAGACTCTCGCATGTCGAGAACGCTATTTAACGGCGCTGGTAGAAGTCCAAACCTGTCTCCTGGCTCAAACAGATCTGGCAGAGCTATATAACTCAATCTTGGAAACATTGGGGCGGGTATCGGGGGCAAGCCGGGTATACATCTGCGAGAATCACCAGGATGCAGTGGGTAATTTGCTCATGAGCCACCGAGCAGAATGGTGTGCCCCTGGCATTTCGCCAGAAATCGCCAATCCCTTACTGCAAAATCTCCCCTACCACCCCCACTTTTCCCGCTGGCAAGCCATCCTGACGGCAGGAGGCATGATCAACGGTGGTATCCAGGACTTTCCCCTGGCAGAACAGGATCTGCTGAAGGCTCAGGGGATTTTGTCGATTCTCATTCTGCCGTTGACTGTTAACACCCAATTCTGGGGGGTTATTGGCTTTGAGAACTGCGAGCAAGCCAGGGCTTCTGATGAGTGGGAAATCCGCTTACTGCAGTCTGCTGCTTCCGCCCTTGCCTTAGCCCTGGAACGCAGACAGGCCGATCTGCAGCTGCACCAACAGGCTGAACGAGAACGGCTGTTGCGAGCGATCGCCCTGCGGATTCGCCAATCGTTGAATTTAGATGAAATTTTGGCGTGTACAGCAGATGAAATTCGGCAGGTCTTGCAAACCGATCGGGTACTAATCTACCGCTTTGATAACTGTCAGGGAGTTCTGGTCGCTGCCTCGGTGCAAGAAAACTGGGATGTGCAGGCCCAACCAGACTCCCATCAAATCTGGCATCGAGATGCAGACGTTGATTACGACGAAAGCCAGACTCAAGTAGTGCATGACGTTGAAGCGCACGGTTTTCCTGATCGGTATCTGGCTTTGATGCGCCACCTGCAGATTAAAGCCAAAATCGTCGTGCCTCTGTTCCAGGGAGACCATTGTTGGGGAGTTTTAACCGTTCATCAATGTTCTATCCCCCGTCGCTGGCAGGAGTTTGAAATCGATTTAGTGCAACAACTGGCCATCCAGGTGGCGATCGCCATTCAGCAAGCTCAGCTTTTCAGCCAACTGCAACAACAAACTCAGCGAGAGCACCTGCTTAACCAGCTCAGTCAAACCCTCAATCCCAGCCACGATCCGGACTACATCCTGCAAGAGATTGTCAATCGTACTGGCGTGAGTTTCGGAGTCGATCGTGTCCTTATCTGCGCTTTTGATACAGAAATTCGAGTATTGACCGAATGGCGCAAGAACGATCAGGTCGTCTCCATGCTGAACTTTCGAGCGCCCCTTTCTGAATGGCCGGATTTAAGCGATCCGCACTCCGATTTCAACCAGCGGCGACCCTTTTACACGTTTGACTACAGCCAGGTGCCCTTAACTCCCATCCGCCAGCGACAAATTGAACAGGATCAAACCTGCTCTGTCCTGTCGGTGCCCATCTTTATCCACGACAAATTATTTGGGTCGCTGGTCTTGCAAACCACCACCCATTACCGCACCTTCATCCAGGACGAAATTCAGTTCTTATCCCGGATTGCGGATCAGGCCGCGATCGCCCTGTACAATGCCCAGAGCTACGAGTATCTAGAGCAACTGGTGCAGCAGCGTACCCAGGAACTGGAGCAGGAAAAGCGGATTTCCGAAGCGGCCAGCCGTGCCAAAAGCGAGTTTTTAGCCACCATGAGCCACGAACTCCGCACTCCCTTGAATGCCATTCTGGGACTCTCTCAGATCCTGCAGCAGGAGATTTTCGGCAGCCTGAGTCCTAAACAACTGGATTACATTAATCACATTCACAGCAGCGGCGAGCATTTGCTGATGCTGATCAACGACATCCTGGATCTGGCCAAGGTAGAAGCAGGCCGAGAAACCCTGAATCTGACGAAATTAGTGGTTTCCGACCTCTGTAAGTATTGTTTAGCGCTGGTTCAGCAACAGGCGAATGAACAAGGACTGCAACTACTGAGTGAAATTGATCCAGCCGCCCAGGTTTGTATTGCCGACGAACGGCGGTTGAAGCAGATGTTGCTCAATTTGCTCTCGAATGCCATTAAATTTACCCCAACTGGGACGGTTTCGCTGCAGGTCAACAAAGAGCCAGCGGGCATTTCGTTCAGTGTGATTGATACCGGGATTGGCATTCCGCCCGAAAAGTTGTCTCTCCTCTTTCAGCCCTTCAGCCAATTGGATAGTCAACTCAGCCGTCGCTATTCCGGTACTGGCCTGGGGTTGGCCCTGAGTCGTAAGTTAGCTCGTCTGCATGGGGGAGATATCACTGTAGAATCGACTCTGAATCAGGGAAGCCGATTTGTCCTGTATTTGCCAGATTGTCCAGTTGATTGTTCTGAGGGTTGTTCGAATGGGCTGCTGGCCTGCGATCGTCCTCCCGTAACCCATCTTCCTGCCGGACGCATTCTGTTAGTGGAAGATGACCTCTGTAGTGCCACGCTGTTGCGAGATTATTTGCGGACGGTCGGCCACCAGGTTGACCACTTAAGCGATGGCACCGATTTCCTGAAGCGGGTACGGGCCTTTGAGCCACACCTGATTTTGATGGATATTCAACTATCTCAAGAGGTAACAGGTTTAGACTTGCTCCAGGATTTGCGGAGCCAACCTGATTTATGCCATCTGCCCGTTGTCATGGTGACCGCAATGGCCATGAACGGCGATCGCGAGAAATTTCTGCAAGCAGGAGCCACCAACTACATCAGCAAACCGCTCGACATCGTGCAACTGGAATCCTTACTAATGAAGTACGTACACCCCTAGAAACCGGGTTTCTGCTAGAGCAATTTCCAATAGTGCCACGCTTGCAATACATTTCCCTGCATTAACGAGGCAATCCCGCTGAGAGCCAGAACTTCGGGCAACTTGGGATCTAACTCCAACGCCTGATTTAAGGCCACCTGCGCGGCTCCAGGCCGAAAGTCGAACAAGTTCACAAAAGCCAGATAGGCATAGGCATAAGGATTGTTGGCATCCAGTTGTGTGACTCGCTCCAGAGCGGCGATCGCAGGATTGACTTGACGCTTCAGCACCGTTGCCAGTGCCAGAATATAGGCAAAACTGGACTCTTTAGGTTCCTGTTGCAGTCGATATTGCATGGCCTGTTGAGCCTGCACCAGATAATCCTGCACCGCATCATATTGGTTAATCCGGCTAATCTCATCCGAAAGGTGACTGAGGGCTGGAGTTCCCTGAGGCAGGGTCGCCGCCAGAACGCTCAGTTGCGTCACCAGATCCAGTTCTGGGGCAGGAGCCGCTTTGGCGGTTGGGTCAATTCGTACCGTCACAGCGGGAATGGTGAGAGGAGTGGCCTGCTGGGTGCGGCGATCGAGATATACCGCCTGGAGTTGATAAGTCCCCGGTGCAATTCCAACAGGGGGTAACATAGCGGTGCGTTCCACCACTTGAATCGGCGATCGGGGTTTGGCAGATGCATCAAGCTCCGGATAAAGCTGACCCAGGCCAATGCCATGATCATGAAACCAGCGATTTTGATCAGATTGATTGGTCTGTCCCGATCGTTGCCAGGTCAGCACAACCAGACCATTCTGCAAGGCATCCCACGAACCTGACCAACGGTAAGTAACAGGAATCGGTTTCCCAGCAGGAGCCTGAGCCGGAACCTGTACCTGATCCAGTTGCACCGGAGCCTGTCCCTTGTCAGTTCCCGACTTCGGATTCAGCACCACCTCCACGGCTGGCACCCGTCGGCGATAGAGCTTCAGTGTGCTGTTATCTGGTAACGGCCAGGTTTTTTGCAGTTGAAAGGCTTGACTTTGTTCAACGGCCTGCACGATCGCCGTTTGTGCCTCCTGATTGCGAATTGACCCCTGACTCTCGGTTTTGGTGATGAACCAGTTGAGCGATCGCTGATCCTGCTTGACAAAAGACTTACGGGCACCCACCTGCCGACCAAACACCTGAAAGTTATGCAACAGGCCGTAGTAATTAATATTGTGCTGATTGATCTCTGGCGTAGAGGGCAGAACTCCTATGGTGGAGCGTAAATAAGGCATCGCTGTCGCCACTTCTGCCACCACTTCTTGATGGGGAAAGGGTGGCCCGGAGTAGGGGTGGAAGCCGGAGTGCAGATTAGCCACTCTGGAACCCGGAAAAATCGGAAACAGATTGGTCAGCATTAAAATTCCGGCCAGTGCTACCGTACCCCAGCGCAGTAATCGCCACGATCGCGGCAATAAGACTAATCCATAGGCCAGGACGATCGCCAGCACAGGTAAGTAGGGGGCAACATAACGGATGTCCTTATTAGGATTGAGGGAAGACATCACA
>JBBIQC010000218.1:0-7359 GCA_037442585.1 Oscillatoriales cyanobacterium bin_317 | reverse complement strand
GTTTACAGTCAATTCCTACTGCTTTGTTCAATAAGTTTTGTCAGTCAACCAGGTCGTTCTCAGTGCTGATGATGACCCCTATTTAGTTTTTGAGAGTCTTAATGCCAAGGGAAGACCTCTTACTCAAGCAGATCTGATTCGCAACTACTTTTTCATGCGAATCCATACAGACGTTCAAGAATCTGTATATGCTCAGTACTGGCAGCCTATGCAGGATTTGCTCAATGATAATTTAACAGAATTTATTCGTCATTACCTGACTAAAAGTGGCATTGAAGTTAAGCAGAGCGACATTTATTTTGAGATCAAGAATCGAATTAACACTAATGATGCACTATCTTACCTGAAAGATTTGTGTATTTTTTCCGAATATTATTCAAGGCTTTTGAAGCCAGAGCGAGAACCCAAAGAGATTATCCGTAAATACCTTTGTCGCTTAAATCGCTTAGAAGTTGCGACTGTTTATCCATTTCTCTTGAATTGTTATGATGATTGGATGAAAAATAGAATTACGGAGCAAGAATTCGTTTCTGTTCTCCAGGTTATTGAGAATTTTATTCTACGCCGCTTTGTTTGTAATATCCCGACACAAGGCTTGAACAAGGTCTTTACTTTCCTCTACTCTCAAGTTAGAAAAGGCACTGAGCTAGCCTCTGATAATTTTGTTGAGAGATTAAGGCTAACGCTTCAAAATCTTAATTATCCCAAGGATGCGGAGTTTAGAGCTAGATTGGTTGATGTGAAATTATATGGGAGCAATCGCTCTGAAAAATGCAGGCTTATTCTTGAATCTATTGAGGAGTCTTTTGGACATAAGGAACGGGTTTCTTTGGCAAACCTCACTATTGAACATATCATGCCGCAAACTCTGAATGAAGCCTGGAAAGAAAATTTGGGAGAAGATTGGGCTATAACGCATGAACTTCTTTGTCATACGCTAGGGAATCTAACACTTACTGCATATAATGCAGAACTTTATAACTATACTCTTGATCAGAAAAAAGAGTGTTTTAAAGATAGTCACTTAGAATTAAACAAGTATTTTCAATCTAAAACATCTTGGCGTAAGGAAGATATCCAGGAAAGGGCAGAACATCTTGCTGATATTGCTCTGCAAATTTGGAGTTATTTTGGTGATGCATCAGCGCAACCTTCTAAGTTGAGTAGTTTAACGGGGACTATTCCAAAGTCTCTTTTCTGCTTTGGGCAGGAATATATTGTAAGAAGTTGGCGAGATGTTTTGGAAACTACTTTGAATATAATTGCTGATTTAGAACCAGATTATTTCCTTGAAATAATGAAGCAATTTCCTCGCTTTGTAGGATGGGATGAAAAAGACTTTCGTAGTACGCGACAACTACGTAATGGAGCTTTCATCGAAGTTAACTTGTCATCGCAAGATATTTATACGTTCTGCATGAAAGCAATAGAGACGGCTGAACTATCAATCGAGGAGTGGAGCGTTGAAACTCAGGAATCTAGTAAAGGGATTATCCAACAGCCATTGGTTTGAGTACTCGCCAAAGTGCGATCGCCATCGCCGCAGGTTGGGTTGAGCAAGAGCAACCTTTGTCTGTAGACTATTATTGTATCTGAAGCGAAACCCAACAGCACCTATTTGGACTGTTTTTCACCGTCGAATAAGCTAGGGTTACCGACATGAAATTAGACCGTATTACTAGCAATCCCAATCGTATGAATGGGCAGCCCTGCATTCGAGATCTGCGCCTTACAGTTCGTCGGGTGCTTGAATTGCTGGCGACCTACCCTGATCGCCAAGAACTGTTTCAAGAGTTTCCTGAACTGGAAGAGGAAGATATCCGGCAAGCCTTGATTTTTGCCTCTTCCTACTTGGACGATCGCATTGTCGAACTACCTCAAAGCGATGAAACTGCTGCTTGATCAGGGCTTGCCACGCTCTGCGGCAACGTTGCTAAGTGAGGCTGGTATCGATACGGTTCACGTTGCTGAGATTGGTTTGTCGGCAGCAGATGATACCGACATCCTTCAGAGAGCAAGGGAAGATGAGCGGGTGGTTGTGACTCTTGATGCCGACTTCCATGCTTTATTGGCTCTGAGTGCAGCGACTTCTCCTTCCGTAATTCGCATCCGAATTGAAAGATTGCGTGCCCAAGCATTGACCAACCTGCTCTTAATAGTTCTTGGTGAGGTGGCAGAGGATCTAGAACAAGGGGTTGTCGTGACAGTTGAGCCGAGTCGAGTTCGTATGCGCCGCCTCCCGTTGGTGAAGGAGGGCTAACCAATCGCTGAACCGGAACGGAGCATAGGCTATCTGTTGAGTTGCAAAGGCGATCGCCGTCCGGTTAGCTCAATCGTTAGCTGAACGGTGATGCGATAATTAGCTCTACTCAGCAACAGAAAATCATCTCTGACCATGACCCGATAGTTGCAGACAGGATGGCATCAACATTACTTCTTGCCAATGTAATCTTTCCAGCTCCTATCGCTATATTTGTTTTTGGTGTCTTCTTATGGCCGATAGCGATAATTGCTTTGGCATTGGAGTTTTTTGTGATTGCTTCAGTTTAAGCTCCAGAGCATGCCAGGATACGAATATTCTCGAACTTTCTGATGGCCAATATTGCCTCAACAATTGTTGGGGTTGGATTAGCATTGCTACCGGGAATTCCTACAGGATATAGTTCTGGGGGTGCTGATGCATTGGATAATAATACATGGCGGAGTATTGCCGTGAGTTCCGCTTTGATCTTTTGCGGCTTGAGCATTCTAATTGAGGGGTTATTATATCGCTATGTGCCTCTATCCGGAGGCATTAGTCGCCCCTGGAGATCCTCTCTTCTCGGAAACCTTACATCATACGGAGTGCTTACATTACTAATGACTATACTCTTTCTCACGGCTCTCCTAGACTTTCTCGCCTGACTATGCCCCCTCCTCAGCGATCACCAGCTAACCATCGCAGGCACCGAACGAATTGACAACTGCTGACTTTGTTTCGGTGATGCCTGCCGCCGCTCAGTTTAGCCGTTGGGTTGAAAGTTTCTTAATCGCAATGCGTTCGTGACCACTGACACGGAGCTAAATGCCATTGCTGCTCCTGCAATAATGGGACTGAGTAACCAGCCAAAAATGGGGTAGAGAATGCCTGCGGCAATGGGAATGCCAACCACGTTATAAATAAAGGCAAAGAACAGGTTCTGTTGGATGTTACGGATGGTGGCCCGACTGAGTTGAATGGCGGTGACAATGCTTTGCAAATCTCCTGAAATCAAAGTAATATCACTGGCCGCGATCGCTACGTCGGTTCCGGTGCCAATAGCGATGCCAACTTGTGCTTGCGCCAGGGCAGGAGCATCATTGATGCCATCGCCGACCATCGCGACGATTTTGGATTTTGGGTTTTGGATTTTGGATTGTTCCTGCGAAACTTTGGATTTTGAATTTTGCGTCCTGAACTGCTCTCCTATCTCCTCATCCCCTTGTTGCAGGGCTGCGATGACAGAGGCTTTCTGATCGGGTCGGACTTCGGCCAGAACTCGTTGAATCCCTACTTCGCGGGCAATGACTTCGGCTGTACGGCGGTTGTCTCCAGTCAGCATCACCACTTCCAGTCCCATCCGTTGCAGGGCACGAATGGCATCCGCAGACGACGGTTTAACTGCATCGGCAATGCCCCAAATGGCTTCTGCTTGGCCATCTACCACCATCCAAACCACTGTCTTACCGAGATGCTCGAGGCGATCCCATGGTTCTTGCAGGGGCCTGGTATTAATTCCCAGTTCAGTCATCCAGCGATGGGTGCCGATTTGCACCAGATGGTCAGACACACTGCCCTGAACTCCACTGCCTGCGATCGCCGCAAAATCCTGCACATCCGTCAATTCAACTGCTTGAGATTGGGCATATTGCACGATCGCTTCTGCCAGGGGGTGTTCTGAGTAGTGCTCTAGGGATGCGGCCAGTCGCAACAGCTTGAATTCATTTTGATTAGCTGTCCCATGAACGGTGATGTAGTCCGTAACCGTCGGTTTGCCCTGGGTAATGGTTCCGGTTTTATCCAGGACAATCATTTGCAGCTTGTGGGCCATTTCCAGGCTTTCCGCCCCTTTGATCAAAATGCCGTGTTCTGCCCCTTTGCCTGTGCCAACCATAACCGAGGTGGGAGTGGCTAACCCTAACGCACAGGGACAGGCAATAATCAACACACCTACGGTGGTCATCAGGGCCATGGTGACGCTGCCCATGACGTTAAACCAGATGATGAAGGTGAGAATCGCGATCGCAATTACCACGGGCACAAACCATCCTGTGACCTGGTCTGCCAACCGCTGAATAGGAGCTTTGGAGCCTTGGGCCTGCTGCACCAGTTGGACGATTTGAGCCAGGAAGGTATCTTTACCAATCCGGGTGGCCCGAAAGCGAAAGCTACCCGTTTTGTTGATGGTTGCGCCAATCACCTGATCGCCCACCTGTTTTTTTACCGGAACACTCTCCCCTGTGACCATCGATTCATCCAGGGTAGAAGAGCCGTCAATAATTTCACCATCCACCGGAACCTTTTCCCCCGGACGCATCAGAATCACATCGCCGAGGGCCACTTCTGCGATCGGAATATCTACTTCCTGCCCATCACGAATAATCCGTGCCGTTTTCGCCTGCAATCCGATCAGTTTGCGAATAGCTTCAGAGGTTTGTCTTTTGGCCCGGTTCTCCAACAGTCGCCCTAGTAGAATCAGCGTAATGACAACTGCTGCGGCTTCAAAGTAGACATCTGGGCTAAGCCCCTGAGCAAGAAACCACTGCGGGAAGAAGGTCGGAAACAAAGAATAGAGATAGGCTGTACCGGTGCCGAGGGCGACCAGAGTATCCATCGTCGCGGTGTGTCGCTTGAACGCTTTCCAGGCATTGACAAAGAACGAACTGCCCGCCCAGAAGAGTATGGGGGTGGTCAACACCAGTTGCAACCAGGCATTGTGCAGCCACATGGGGATGAATGGAATTTGCAGCCCCGTCATCACAGGCAACGAACCGCTCACAAGAATTGCACTAATTACCCCGCTCACCCAGACTTTCTGAGTTAACTTGCGGTTTTCTGCCTGTCGTTCTTGCTGTTCAGCATCATCTTCGGCAGCCAGTCCATCGTCTTGCAGCGGTTGGGCGGAGTAACCCGCCTTATCGATGGCAGCTTGAATCATGGCAATATCGGTTGTTTGAGGGTCGTAGCGGACGGAGGCTTGTTCGGCCCCAAAGTTCACGTTGCAGGCTTCTACTCCAGGAACCGCTCGGATTGCAGTTTCAATATTGTTCGCGCAGGCGGCACAACTCATACCTCGTAGTTTTAGGGTTGTCGTATTCATAGGATTTCGAGGATAAGAAGAACTGGGAGGGCAATTGGATGTTACAGACCGGATCTCCAACCGTTGCGATCGCGATTACTCAATTGGTTTCGTTTTCCCAAATTTTTCAGGGTTTTTCCGTTGTGAGTGTTGTCATTGCTTGGTTCCTCACTGACAAGCTCTGCTAATTCTTATCTTGAAGTCTCCACTCAACTGGAGAGTCAAGGGGGGAGCTAAAATACAAAGCAGCGGTACTCCTCTGCCGCACGCCGACAAGCTTGGAAAAATTCGACTACGTCCGTTTTCTGGCAGGAGAATATTTCATTCCTTTGAACTAAACCAAGTCCAGCTAGAGAACGGTCGTTTTCCTATCAGAGAAACTACGGTTCTGGACTTGGACAAGGTTTAGAAGCATTTCATCTTAGTTTTATTTTCTTGTGCCACCCTGATGGGCAGTGGACTGTGAGTATTACTGAATACAAAACAGCGCGTTACTTCCATCTGTCTTCTTGACTCTCCAGTTAACTGGAAAGTTGAAAATCAAGCAATGATTGAGTTTGAAGCAGTTCTCAGGTTAGAAGCGCATGAAACACATTTTACTTAGAACAGGAGCCTTGGGGTTGGCGGTCGTGGTTGCGGCCCCGATTAGCAGTTTAGTGACGGCCTGTTCACCTAATGCTCAGAACTCTTCCCTGTCTGAAAATCCAGCCTCATCGATCGCATCCGCTGTGAATGCCCAAACGATGGATCATGGCACGATGCAGCACGGTGGCATGGGGCACAGCATGGATATGGACTTAGGGCCAGCCGATGAGTCCTATGACCTGCGTTTCCTGGATGCAATGGTGCCTCATCATGAAGGAGCCGTAGTCATGGCCAAAGAAGTACTGCAAAAATCCCAGCGGCCAGAGATGAAAAAGCTGGCAAAAGAGATTATCCAGGCACAGAGCAAAGAAATTGCCCAAATGAAACAGTGGCGATCGGCCTGGTATCCCAAAGCTCCTACCACTCCAATGGCATGGCACGCGCCGATGGGTCACATGATGGAGATGTCGGAAGAGCAACGAAAGGCCATGATGATGAGCATGGATTTAGGAGCCGCCGATGCCCAGTTTGATCTGCGATTTCTGGATGCGATGATTCCTCATCACGAAGGCGCACTGGTGATGGCGAAGGATGTGTTAAGCAAATCTCAGCGGCCAGAGATGAAGCAGTTAGCGCAAAATATCCTCGCATCGCAACAGCAGGAGATTGCCCAGATGAAGCAATGGCGGCAAGCCTGGTACGGGCAATAGATGAATCCCTCGATGACCAGACTACAATCTCAACCTCTACAAGTCCCCTATCCTCATTGCCAGAGAATCCCCTATGATCCCTCCTATCTACCGCTCTGATGCTCCGATAACGGCTCGTTTCATTTCTGGGACGCTGCTGAGCCTGCTGCTGTTAACTCCATCCGTGCGGGTACTGGCTCATGCAGGTCACGGCAACGAGTTTCAGGGAGGAGGTCAGTCTGCTCAATCCGCTGGGGCAATTCAAGTTGACAGTGAAACGGCCAGACGAATGGGACTTAAAGTTGAACCCGTATCCCGTCAGTCGCTGGCATTTGGGATTAAAACTACGGGGCAGATTGAAACCTTGCCCAATCAGCAGGTGGAGGTGACAACGCCTGTGGGCGGAACGGTGATTCGCCTTCTGGTGCGTCCGGGGGAAGCGGTGGAGGCAGGACAACCTGTTGCCATTATGACCAGCCCCGATCTGGCGCAACTGCGAACGACAGCCCTCGATCGCAAAGCCGAGGCGATCGCGGCTGTCCAACAAGCCGAAGCCGATTTACGACTGGCTCAGGAAAACTATCGCCAGCAGCAGCGAATTGCCGCAACCGATGTCCAACAAGCCCGAACGCAACTGAGTTTTGCCCAGGAACGCTATGACAAAGACAAGGAACTCCTGGAGCGGGGAGCAATTTCCAGACGCGGCTTTCTGGAATCGGAAACCAATCTAGCTGAAGCCAGAGCTGCCCTTGCCAAAGCTGAAAGTC
>JBBIQC010000217.1:0-7360 GCA_037442585.1 Oscillatoriales cyanobacterium bin_317 | reverse complement strand
GAGAGATCGCTGGTTCCATTCATAAACCATAAGCCGACCTGGGTACCGTCCAGCGCATTAGTCCATAAAATATCCTGTTGACCATCGTTATTAAAATCTGCTATTCCACCGGGGTACCATCCGTTGCCAGAGAACGCAGGTAAAAATACGCTACTTTGTAGCGAACTGCCTGTGGAATCCATCAACCAAATACCATTGGTGCCTGTAGATTCACTCCGCCAGATGTAGTTGGGGTTGCCAGTCCCGTCAAAGTTCCCGATCCCGTAGGCAAACCAGGATGTATCAACATAACTGGGGCTAAGCAGCTCAGTCCTAACAACTTGGGTACCATCCATATACCAAATACCGGTTAATCCCCCACCCTGGTCCAGGGAACCATAATTGCGCCATAGGATGTCAGTACGGGTTGTGGGAATGGTTTCAACCGATAAAGTGTAGTTGATGGTGGTAGCGGGATTATTGGCAAAAACCCTAATATAGTAGGTTTGCCCTGCTTGTAGAGGTGCTGCCGGATCGGTCACGATCGCATCCGCTAGCGAATTCGGGTTGTTGCTGCTGGGCACAACCGTGGTATTTGGGTCACCTGCAGAGGTCAGCAAAGAAACTCTTGCATCACCACCACTAGAATTCAGTTTGATAATGACGTTGCTACTGCGGCTCACCGTCAGTTTGTAGTAGTCATCTGTATCCCATGGCCCCAGCGAAAAACTATTATCTGTGGCGCTATTGGATAATATTTGAATGCCTGTAGTTGCATTAATAATGCGCTGAGTACCTAAAGCCGTGTTGTCGAAAATACCATTGTCAGCCATTGTTAAACCCTCTACATTCGCCCCAATAGGTTTCCCCACTTGATCTGATTTCCAAGCAGGGAGCGGTAAATTTATTCAACTTTTGCAAATGATTTTCCTGGTGACGGGTACTCTAAGTGTTTTTACTGTCGATTACACGGCCGCCTGCTGGCGCTGATAAAGCGAGTAGTATAATCCCTTACTACGGAGCAATTCATCGTGAGTTCCCTTTTCCACCAGCACTCCTTTTTCCAGCACAACAATCAGATCCGCTTTCTTTAAAGGAGCAAAGCGGTGGGCAATCAGGAATACCGTTCGGTCTTTTGAAACTCGTTGCAAGCTTTGCAGGACTTGCTGTTCTGTCTCACTATCCAGAGCGCTGGTGGCCTCGTCCAGTAATAAAATTGGAGCTTGAGAAAGAAATAGGCGAGACAGAGCTAGGCGTTGCCGCTGGCCACCAGAGAGGGCTGTACCCCGCTCCCCAATGTTGGTTTCGTAGCCATGAGGGAGTTCACTAATAAAATCATGAGCAGCCGCCAAGCGAGCGGCTTCAACCACTTTCTCAGCCGTGGCATCAGGATGGCCAAGACTGATGTTGTCAAAGATGGTGCCGTTAAACATAAAGTCTTCTTGCAAAACGACCCCAATTTGCTGCCTGAGAGAAGCCAAATCAGCACTCTTGACATCAAACCCATCAATGAGGATGCGACCAGATTCCACGGGATACAAGCGTTGAATCAGTTTAGATAGGGTACTTTTTCCAGAGCCACTACGTCCCACAACACCCACTAGCATCCCTGGTTCAACGGAGAACGATATGCCTCGTAACACAGGTTCCTGTTGGGGGTGATAGCGGAAGAAAACCTGATCAAACTCAATTTGTCCTCGCAGGGGGGGTAATACCAGACCGCTGCCTGCTTCAGCTTCGGGAGCCGTGTTCAAAATATCCCCAATGCGATCGACAGACAATAGCACCTGTTGCAAGTTTTGCCAAAGTTGAATCAGGCGCAAGAGCGGCCCAGTCATCCGACTGGATAGCATCTGGAAGGCGATTAGTTGACCGATCGTGAGCTTCTGTTCAATGACAAGTTTCGCTCCAAACCAAAGAATAATCAGGGAAGAAAGATGCGTCAGGAAATCGGCGATGTTGCTACTGATATTTGAGGTGGTAGAGGCTTTGAAGCCAGTGCGAACAAATCGGGCAAACAAGCCTTCCCACCGTTCTCGTGAGACTTGCTCTGCGGTATGGGCTTTGACCGAATGAATGCCCGTTACTGTTTCAACTAAGAAGGATTGGCTATCCGCACTCCGGTTGAAGGTTTCATTCAGCCAGCCTCGCAGAATGGGAGTGGCGATCAGGGTAAGCAGTGCAAACAAAGGTAGCACCGCCAAAGCAACCCAGGTCAATGGAACGCTGTAGTAGAACATGATCGTCAAGTAGACGACCGCAAAGATGGCATCTAGAACAACGGTCATCGCCGTACCTGTGAGAAACTGGCGAATGTTTTCCAATTCCTGAACACGGGCAACGGTATCTCCTACCCGGCGGGACTCAAAGTAGGACAGGGGCAACCGCATCAGATGCCGAAAGAGTTGAGCCGATAGACTCAGATCCAAACGCCGAGCGGTATGGGTAAAGATGAAGAGGCGCAGAGTTCCCAGAATAGCCTCGAAGAAGGCGACTGCTAGCAGTGCAAAAGCCATCACATCTAGAGTTGAGAGGCTACCCTGAACCATCACTTTATCAATCACCACTTGAGTGATGATGGGGCTGGCCAATCCCAACACTTGCAGGGTAAAGGAAGCCAGTAAAACTTCACTCAGCAGGAGGCGGTATTTCCAGACAGCAGGTAAGAACCAGGCGAGACTGAACCGATCCTGTTTCTGAATCGTTTCGGCCTGCCACAATTGACCATCCCAACTGGCTTCTACTATGGTCCTGGGAACACTTTCACAGGTTTGATTGGGATTCAGGGGATCCGCGATGATCAGCCGATCGCCCTTGACGGCATAGACAACGACCCAGTGTCGTGAGGCACGAGTACCGTTTCCCACTGGTCTTTCCTGAGAACCATCCTCAGTATCCTGCCACAACATCAGGGCCGGAAGTCCCAGAAGGCGCAATTCCGACCAATCGATTTTGACGTGACGTAACTGGAGACCTACTTTCTCTGCCGCTTCCATCACATCGGACGAACTCTGGCTTCGGAGTTGGCGCTGTACCCATTCCAACTGAGTAGAATTCTGGAGATGGTTGGCCACCATAGTTAAGCAGGCCGCTCCCGTATTTACGCCAGCGACAAAGGGGAACCCAGTGACTGGTTGAGGAGTATCAGCCGTTTTGGGGAGGCAGCGAAACCGTTGCGCCGTCCAAAATCGTTCGAGTTCGGTCGATGAGATGGCTGTCCACAGGTGCGATCGCCAAACGACCACCACCACATCCTTGTCTGCTGCTCTCGCCTTCCAGAAGCCAGGAAGATGCAGCAAATCTCCCAGCCAATCGCCGGATTTAAGGATGATAGATTGTCCTTCTTCAGGTACCAATCGGACTTTTCCGGCCATGACCATTGCCTGCACTCCCGGTTGATCCGTAGCCCAGATCATTTCTCCCAAGCTGAACCGACGAATTTCAGCCTGTTGCTTGAACTGCACTTGTTGTTCTGGGTTTAGCAGGCTAAGTGGAGGAATGTTCCACGGTAGATCAGTGGCAAGGTCGTTGGCGATCATTGGCTTCCTAATAATGCTGAATGGTCAGAGGTCTGGGGGCCAGCTTGGATTTAGAGGTTTTCCAGGGAAAAAGCATTGCCTGATTAAAGTTTATTCATTCACCTGCAATTTAACGGTCATCGCCTGAATTTTTTCTGCTGTCCAACGTTCAAACAATTCATTCTGCAGAGCCTGCTTTAACTGGTTATCCTCCAACGTAGCGGGAATGAATTGCTCCACACGGAAGATGGCCCAGTAATTCTCAATTTGCATTGGCCCGACTAAATCACCGGGATTTGCAGAATCGATCGCGGCTCGCAAGACATCTGGCATGGTACCCCGACTAACGGCTCCCATCATGCCGTTGGCAATTCGTTCGTCAGCTTTAGAATACTCTTGGGCTAACTGCTCAAAACTGGCTCCTTCAGAAATCTGGCTATGCAGTTCTTCCGCCAGTTCCTTACTGTCAACCACGATTCGGGAGATGACCACTCGATCGAGAACTAGCTTCCGTTCAATAAAGTACTCCTGCAAGCGGGCTTCCACAATCTGCGCTTTCAGCTTCTCCAGCTTAAAGCTATTGGTAATTTGGTTGTGAAAGAGTTCGTAATTCGTACCGTTGCGGATCAGCCAATCTTGAAAGGCTTTAGCATCCGTGAGTTGATTTTGCAAACGAAAATCCACGACGGCTTGCTCCACCAGAGATGAGGGCACATCCAGATCGGTGCGGGTTTCTATTTCCCGTTCCAGAACGTATTGCCGCAGAATATCGCCAATAAAGCCTTGCAGTTTGCCAGTTGCCTGCAGGTATCTTAGACACTGCCGTAAGGAAAGGGGCTGATCATCAACAATGAGAAGTGCTTTCGAGTCCATGGATACCTAATTAAAGTTTGGGTTCGTTGCTATCTTGACCGAAATTACGATATGTCTGGCTAAACCATCTCTACTCTGTAAGATTTCCCTAGCTTAGATCCAAACCTGACATTGCCCACAGGATTTAACACAAGACGGGGAACCCGTCATCCGCCAAATCCTTTATTGATGCCTATTTTATAGGCATAAAAATTTTATTCATGCTGATTTTGGGCTTGCATGGGTCGGCGTAACCCGTTACAAGTTAGTGGTTGAGGTACTCAGCCCTCTCTGATTTGAAGGGGGTAAGGATGCTTCTTAATTCTATGCACCCTTAAAAGAATTGGTTTTAGAACTTAAACCTTGTCCAAATCCAGAACCGTAGTTTCTCTTATAGGAAAACTCCAGTTCTCTAGCTGGACTTGGTTTAAATCTCAAAACTTAAAACTACTCATCCTTTTGAAGGCTGAGCTGCTGGGGTTAATTTAGGGTAGGCGATGCGTTGGTGGTTGAATTGCTGCCAAACCTGGACAAAGACGTTGGCGATCTGGGTCATTTCGTCACGCGTGAGGCCAGAGTCAACCAATTGGTTCTCTTGCCAGCGGGCGCGCAGAATTTTGTTGATCATGGAGAGGGCTTCTTCCGGGGTGGCATTTTTCAGCGATCGCAAGGCCGCCTCACAAGAATCCGCCAACATTACAATTCCCGTTTCGCGAGACTGGGGAATGGGGCCGTCATATTTAAAGTCCTCGTCGTTCAGCATAGGAGTGCTGCCCTTGGTAGAAGCTTGCTGGAGTCGTTGTTGAGCCTGGTGGTAGAAGTAGGCAATTACCATCGTGCCTTGATGCTCTGGAATAAATGACTGGATCGCCTTGGGCAAGCGAAACTTGCGAGCCATCACCAACCCCTCGGTGACGTGCTTTTTAATAATCTCCGCACTTTTCCAAGGATCATCAATGATATCGTGCTTGTTGGGGCCACCCATCTGGTTTTCAATGAAGCTGAGAGGGTCGTGCATTTTGCCAATGTCGTGATAGAGAGTGCCCGTTCTTACCAATTCCACGTTGCATCCCAGGGCACGGGCGGCGGCTTCTGCCAGGGTAGAGACGAATAGCGTATGTTGAAATGTGCCTGGAGCTTCAGCCGCTAGTCGTTTCAGCAGAGGCCGATTGGGATTGGCCAGTTCTACCAGGCGAATGGTTGTGACGAGATCAAACAGTTGTTCGAGATAAGGGCTACTTCCCATGCCGACAATTACCCAGGTCAGGCCGATTAGACCCTGTACCACACTGGCTCCCAGCAGGGTATACCAGGCAACTCCAGAGGCCGCCGTGAGCAACAGATACAAGGTTCCTTGCAAGACTCCAATGCCAACCCCTAAAATGGCTAACTCTTCCCGCGATCGCAGTCGTCCGCCCAACCACCCGCAAACTAAACCTCCGATCGCGCTAGATAGAAGCTCATTCAATTGCAGGTCAGATCCCACTGCCATCAATAGCGCCAGCAATCCAGCGACGGTCACACCTAAGGGGCCACCATAAAAGCTACCAATTAATAGCCCCACAGCCGGTAGATTGGTTGCAGGTAGCCGCAGAGCCACCAGTAAGGGAGTACTCAAACTCAGTAACCACAACAAAATGCCATCTCGTTTACGCAAGCTGGGGTAAAACCGCTGTTTAACGAACCAGACAATCGTTACGGCACCACTGACCAGGCTACCAAACGCAATCAAGCCGACCCAATCGATTTCTCGGCGACTTAACCCGAAATGATCGAGCAAAGCAAAATTGGCCGAGGAAATAATCTGACCGGATTTGACAATGGACTCCCCCTTGCGCACAGAGACCATAACGGGCTGAATTCCTCGAGCTACTTGCTCGGCCCGCAAACGGCTTTGTTCCTCATCCTTGACTAAATTCGGTTGCAGGATGTTGATCAATAACTGGCTAGCGATCGCTTGGGACTCTGGCGATCCAAGTCCTTTCACCTGTAATTTAATCGCCTCACTGAGCAGGGATTGGGGCAAACCCGGTGCAATCCCCTGAGCAAGAATTTGCTCAGCAATGTTGGGAAGGTGAGTTTGGATCAGTAGCCAGTCGTTATTGGATAAATCCAGCACTGCCCAATTAAACGCTTGTGACAAGTTCGGGACAGCAGGTTGCACCATAGCAGTCAGGGCTGCCGCATATCGTAATCGAGCCTGGGCAATTTCCTGAACCACACTTAAGTAGGTGCCCAGATCAACTGAGCGACGCAGGGCACGTAGCTCTGCGATCGCCTGCTTGCGATCATTTTCTAATAAAGGGGGTTGATTCGCCGATTCCAGCCCCGCTTTTTCCGAGGTTTGGGGCAACCTGGGGTCAACCGTTGTCAACAGAGCTTGCCAGTCCCTATCCGGCAGCTTCCGTAAATAAACCTGAGTTTTGAAGGATAGATAGGCCGTTTTGGTGAAAGGAAATGCCCCTGCAAGTTGCCGTAGCTCGTTTCCTTGCTGAAGTTGTTGTTGCAATAACCGCTGAGCTTGTTGATTAACTGCTTGATCCAGCTTCAGAACGGAAATGGCATCTTTACGAGCTGTTTTGCGTTGCTCTTCGGTTGCTTTCTGATCTTCAATCGTGACGGTGGCAGGAGCATAAATCGTTTGAGGAGCGGCTTTACCAATGTCTAATTTAGGGGTGGTGTAAAAGCGATAACCTAAAACGCTAGTGAGAGAAATGACAGCCACTCCTAATACTAATGGAGAACGAGATACCGTCCGCCACGTCTTTGAGCGCCTCAAATGGGTTTGATAAGTACTCCATCTTGAAGGGCGATCACTAGAGGGCGATCGCTGAAAGAGCAGCCTATATCCATCCAAGCCCCCAACCGATTCACTCAGACGGTGACGATAGTGGACATAGGTCTCTTTCAGTTGCCGTTCCAGTGCCTGAAATACTCTCTTCACAAAGCACTACCTCTAAGGGAGCAAGGGAATTCCAGCGTATCCATTTTTTGCATGAGCCACCAATTCT
>JBBIQC010000216.1:0-7365 GCA_037442585.1 Oscillatoriales cyanobacterium bin_317 | reverse complement strand
AATTAAGTTTGTTCGCTGCCGGGGTGTGTAAGGCAGCAACAAAATAAATTCTTCAAAGGGCACGATCGGTAAACTGGTAATCAGGTAATACGGCTCAACAGGCCGAGATTCATTGCCATACACTTCATTGGGAATCTGCCACTGGTCTTCCCGGTTATAAAATACCTGCGGATCGGTCATGTGGTAAGTCAGTAACCGCTCCGATTGCAGTTTAAAGAAATCAACTGGGTAGCGAAGATGACTCCGTAGACTGGCAGGCATTGCAGTGAGGGGTTTGAATAGATTGGGAAAGATCTTTGACCAGGTGGTAATGATGGGGTCACTGGGATCAGCAATGTAAAAATCAACGGAACCGTGATAGGCATCAATCACAACTTTGACTGAATTACGAATGTAGTTAATGCCCTCACTGCCTGAATCAGAGTAGGGATAGCGGGCACTCGTTGTGTAGGCATCCACAATCCAGTAGAGATAATTCTGATCTTGCTGTTCGGGTACTTGGACATCGGCTGTTACCAGATAGGGATCGCTGTCATAGCGTAGAAAGGGAGCGATCGCTTGAATTCGATGTTTGATATTACGCCGAAACAACACTTTCGTGTCCGGCAGAAAATCGCGGGTAAATAATATTTGCCAATCGCGCAAGTAAACGGCGAACAAGCCTCGCCGCCACCAGGAACCCATGTTGATGCCACCCCGGCCATCATAGACGTTATAAGCATTGTCACTACCACTGGGAAAGTCTAACTCTCGCGTCCGAGTGTTCGTCATCACATAGGTGTTGGCAATTTCACCGTAGTAAATGCGGGGTAACCCGATTGGAATACTATCCCGGACTGCTTGACTGGAGGTTGTCAGTGCCCCATCTTCACCCCCCGTAATGTCTTTCACGAAATACTCTGGCAATCCCCCAGCACCCACCGTATTCACTGGGCTGAGCGTGAACCCATATCCGTGGGTGTAAATTAAGTGGCGGTTTACCCAGGTTTGTGCCTCCTGTGGCACCGCATTGTAATCAAGTTCTCGTGCCGCAATCAGTACCTGTCGTTGTTCGTCCGGGGCCGTAGGCTTAGATGCTGGACGATTTGGGGGAACGACAGGTGAACGGGCAGGCACATCGGTTTGCAAGGTATAGCGATCGATATCCGCATCGGGAAAACGATAGTAAGGACGGATTTGCTGCAATTGGCGATTGGTCTCTAGCAGTGGCCGTTGATCCCAGAGACGAATATTCCGAATGGTCAATTCATTATCAGCCAGATCCGCTTGAGTGAGTTGTCCTTTGGGGTCAAAGTTAATCGCATCGATCGCTTCCAGGCCAAATGCCTGGCGGGTGAAGGCAATAGTCCTCTCAATAAATGGGCGTTCCCGCGCCAATTCATTCGGCTGCACAATTAAATACTGGACTACTTCTGGCACGATCGCGCCAGCCACAACCAGAAATCCGAATAATCCCAATCCCAGGCTGACCCAGTGGCGATGAGGAGATTTGGGTTGCCAGAAGACGGTGCGCCACAAGAGATAGAATGCGATCGCCAGTGCCAGCAGACTCAGCCCGGTATAGAACGGCAGTTGAGCCGTGGCATCGGTATAGCTGGCACCGAATGCTACGCCACGCGGGGAATACAGTAATTCATAGCGGCTCAGCCAGTAGCTCAGGGCGATCGCCCCCATCAAACCACTACCCACTCCATACAAATGTCTTTGCTGAGCCGATGAAAATCCCAGAAAAACTCCTTGACTCAGGCTATTTCCCGATAGTAAGTAGGTCAGCGCAACTGCCATAAATCCATATAGAAACAGCCCAAATAGCCATAACTCCAGCAATTCCCAGAGCGGCAGGGCGAAAATGTAGAATTCGATATTCCGTCCAAACAGGGGATCGACTGCTTTAAACGATGTGGGATGCAGATATTGCAGGACAACTGTCCAATGAGTTGAGAGCAACCACCCAAATAGAATACTGAGTATCAGAGCGATCGCGTTCAACAGCAACCGGGGATAGGTTAACAGGGCGATCGCGATGCCCAACACGCCACCTAACCACCAAACTTGGCTGACTAACTGGCTGCCGACTTGCCCAAGATTTTCGACGTTGAAGCGATCAACAAATGTGCTGGACAGCATGGGGCCAGACCGCCAGTAGTGCACGGCAAGCTGAGGGGAAGGAGTAAGGGCAGTCTAAAAGCACGGGTTGATGGAAGAGATGCTGGCGGAGAACGTTGAAGCTGAACTTTATAGGGTGGCAGAAAAGGTCGCCTACTATTTCTTGGATTTTTTTGATCCTGGCTATCCTCATTCACCACATACGAATGTTTCAATCGTTGGGCTAACGCTAGATTACCCAGCAAGTAAACGGCTGTAAACCCTGCTACAAGGACTAATAGGATCAGTCGAACCTGGAGTTTAAGCAGGAGTACCGAGAGATAGTGAACTTCCTGAAACCAGAGGATTTCCGCTCCCAGACGGGATGCTAGATCAAGAAATATCGCTATTCCTAAGAGCACTATAAGCAATTGAAATAGCCGCTTCGAAGTCACAAAAGTTAACCAATTAGTTGAGGAGAACAAGGGCTGCTGAAGAGATATCTATTCGAAAAGCTTTTGTCTTTACTGTTTTTCGTTTTATAAAGATTGTCATCTATCTAAAGATAGATTTTGAACATCAGATGAATTGGCTGATCAACCATCCTGAAGTCAACCCTAGCCATGAGGTCAATACCAGTAACCCAAGTGATTGAGCAACGCTTAAGTTATAACGCCGCAGTTCTAGCCTGACCAGAACCTCAGTTGCGAGAATGGCAATAACTTTCAGGAAAACGTGCAGCCACAACAGAATAACAGAAACCAATGCGGCAGAAACAATCAGCAAGATAAATGCACTCGTATCTGATCTTAACCATTTAGAAATCTGCTGTTCAATATCGAATTGAGGAGAGGTAAAAACTATTGTTACCAACAATACTCCAACGATCGCCAGTACCCAGTTAACCCCGCCGAGGGGTAATTCTCCTAGAAATAGCCCTAGCATGATGTAGGCAGATACAAGCAATATTAGGGCACCCCACGGGAACACCTTAGCTGATGATTTTGAGAGATAGAACGGCATAACAGTAGCTTTTCTTTAAGTATTTAGGGGAATAGATGAAGGAGACAGTTGAAATGCCAAACGGATTTAACAGTACCAGTAACCGGAGTCAGAATCAGGATCCTTAAAGGAACAAAACCAGCCAAGCGACGCAGATAAATGATCTAGTTCTGCCTCAGTAATGATTGACGAACAGTAACAATCGTTCAGGAAGTCCCATAGAACAGACAAAACTTGCTGACGTTGCACGAATTGCATCCCAGACGAAATGGCTTCTGTGGCGGTTGAGTAGATGGCGCTCGATTGATAAATCGGTGGTTCCATGCAGTTTACTGCCATATCAAGCACCAACACACGCCATCCTGTCTGTACAGAAACTGCTTTTACAAGGTAGTTGAGATAGTGAATTTCAGACATTGGCAGAATTGCTACTAGACTGGTGTCCAAGATGCCCTGGCGCTATCCGTGTCCGGGATCTATTGTCCCAAGGGTTAAGGTAGCCCTCAAATTCCTAATCGATCGCATCAAGTCGGTTAACAAAGGTTGCTAAGACTGCCATTGGGATGACCGGAATCAGGCAAATCAGCCATTGATTCCAGTTCAAGGGAGCAGTTCTGAATAAAGTATTCATCACCTCCCATTGGCTAAAGAGAATTTGCAGCACGATCGCACCCAAAATCCCAGCACCGATCGCCCGCACGTCATTGAATGCAATGCTTCTGCGCCGGATTCTGGCACCAATCGCGGTGCCTAGATGACTGACGCTGATGAGATAGATTATTCGTCCGGCAACCAGCGCTTGAATTGCCATGGTGCGGGCTACTGCGATATCTCCCGTAGTTTGCCGTGCCCATTCAAACATGCCAAAGATCAAAATCCAGTTGAACACGGAAACGGCAATAACCCGTTGCAAGAGTTTGCCAGATAGCAGGGGTTCACGGGGATCGCGGGGAGCTTGTTCCATCGTCAGGTCAGACTTCGGCTCAAAGGCCAGTGGCACCGTCATGGCAACTGAATTGACCATATTTAGCCACAACACTTGTAACGATAGGATGGGCAGATCTCTAGCCAGCAAAGCACTGATCAAAATTGTCATGGACTCACCCCCGTTCACGGGTAGGATAAAGGCGATCGCCTTCCGCAAGTTCTGATAAACGGTGCGTCCTTCCTCCACGGCTGCTTCGATCGAGGCAAAGTTGTCATCCGTCAGCAGCATATCCGCCGCTTCCCTGGCCACATCAGTTCCGGCTTTGCCCATGGCAATCCCAATATCTGCCTGTTTCAGAGCCGGGGCATCATTCACCCCATCCCCGGTCATTGCCACAATTTCCCCTCTGGACTGTAAAGCTTCGACCAGCCGTAGCTTTTGTGCCGGAGCCACCCTGGCAAACACTGAACCGGATTCGACCGCTTGCGATAGGTTGGAATCATTCATCTCTGCTAACTGTTGGCCAGTGAAGCCAACCAGTTGTCCCTGTTTTTTTAATCCAATCCGTTCAGCGATCGCAGTTGCGGTCGTCAAATGATCGCCAGTGATCATCTTCACCTGAATCCCCGCAGACTGACAGGCATCGACAGCAGCGATCGCTTCCTCACGGGGTGGGTCAATCATGCCCTGCAATCCCAAAAAGGTTAGCCCTGCATCCAGGTCGGTGTGCTCCAGTGTTCTTTGCTGTTTGAGGACTGCTTTTTTAGCCAAAGCCAGCACCCGCAGGCCCTGTTTGGCAAGACATTCCGCTTCCATCTGTACTCGCTCTCGATCGATCGGAACTGCATGGCCAGTACTGTCATACATCCCCTGACAACGGCTCAGAACAGCTTCCAGAGAACCTTTAACATAAATCAGGTTGTGATCTCTTCCCTGGTGCAGCGTCGCCATGTACTGAAATTGCGACTCAAAGGGAATGGCATCCAAACGAGGCAACAACTCATTCAGTTGAGCCTGTTCCAATCTTGCTTTTTGGGCGGCGACAATCAATGCTCCTTCCGTTGGATCACCAACAATCGTCCACCGCCCATCTTTCCATTCCAGATGGGTGTCATTACACACGACCCCTGCGATCAAGCAGTCCTGCAAAGCCGGTAGGTTTCGTGACTCGATCGCCGATGATATGTCTTCAACCACGATCGCCTTACCGCCAGCCGTGCAAATCTCGCCGTCAGGTGCATATCCTATCCCACTGACCTGATAGGGTTGTCCGCCAGCATAGATGGCCTGCACCGTCATCTGATTCTCAGTCAGAGTTCCGGTTTTATCAGAACAAATCACGGTTGCACCCCCCAAGGTTTCAACCGCTGGCAGCTTGCGGATAATGGCATGTCGGCGAGCCATACGATTCACCCCGATCGCCAGCGTTACCGTCACGACCGCAGGCAACCCTTCAGGAATGGCACTCACGGCCAGGGCAACCGCCGCTTCAAACATCTCTGCCCACGATTTTCCCTGTCCCAGTCCGACAAAAAAGGTTAGCGAAGCCAAAGACAGAATGATATACAGCAGTGTTCGACTAAACCTGGCAAACTTGCGAGTTAGAGGAGTACTCAGGCTGTGGCTCTGATCCAGCGATTGGGAAATCTGTCCGACTTCCGTGTTGCTGCCCGTAGCTACCACAATTCCGCATCCCTGGCCAAAGGTGACAAAGCTGCCAGCATAGACCATGTTAGTGCGTTCTGCGAGCGGTGTGGCAGATGCCAGGGATTGAGTTGATTTCTCCACGGGTACCGACTCCCCCGTCAGTGCCGACTCATCGACCTGTAACCCCTTCACCGTTAGCAATCGCACATCAGCGGGCACTTTGTCTCCTGAAGCCAGCAATACGACATCACCGGGAACCAGTTCCTGTGAGGGAACCTGCTGTTTTCTGCCCTCTCGGATGACTGTTGCTTCCGTTGTCACCGCCTTTGCCAGGGCTGCGATCGCACCTTCTGCCTTGGATTCCTGCACAAACCCGATGATGGCATTAATCAGAGTAACGCCCCAAATGACAGCCGCATTCGTCCATGATCCCAGCAGCGCCTTGATCACTCCGGCAACTAACAGGATATACAGCAATGCTTGATTAAACTGTAATAGGAACCTGAGCCAGGCAGGTTTTCCAGGCTTCGATACCAATTCATTCAACCCATAGCGTTGCTGTCGCTGAGTGACTTCACCTTGCGATAAACCCCGCTCTGCATTGCTTTCCATGCGTTCGGCTACCTCTGAACTGGAAAGCTCATGGTAGGCAAAATTGGATGAGTTGGTTTTGGCGATCGCCTGCATAGCCTGAAGATTATTCCTACAGCCCTTATCGTTAATCAACTTATCAACTCAAAGTCAGAATGGCAGGAGGAAATCGGGGGGATTTCGGGGGGATTTCAGGATCAATTGACCTGTTTCAGGCGATAGCCCATCCCATGTACGGTTTCAATCAAGTCATCCGGAGCATTGGCCGCTTTTAGCTTTTGCCGCAAGGTTCGGATGTGCGTTTTCACAGCTTCTTCCGTTGGGGTTTCTTCCGGCAACCAAAGTCTTTCAATGATGATGGGGCGACTCATCACCCGGCGACCACTGGAAATCAGCAGTTCCAGCAACGCAAACTCTTTGGGAGTTAAATTGAGGGGAATGTCCTGGTAAGTCGCTTCGTAAGTGCTGGGATTCAGCCGCAGGTTGCCCCAGGCCAACGTTGGATTTGCGGTAGGACTGCCGCGACGGAGCAGCGCTCGGATGCGGGCCATCAGTTCTTCAATATCAAAGGGCTTGACCATATAATCATCAGCCCCTGCATCTAACCCGATGATTTTGTCCGCGATCGTGTCCCGCGCCGTCAGCATCATAATCGGAATGGTTGCATTTCGTGCCGTTGCTCCCCTTTCCCGGATCTGCTGACAGAGCTTAATACCATCCATTTTGGGCAGGGTCAAATCCAGTACCATCAGATCATAGTCCAGAGCATTGACCAAATTCCAGGCTACTTCTCCATCCTGAGCGACATCAACCTCGTACTGACGGTTGGTGAATGCTTCCGTCAGCAAATCAGCAATCCGCACATCATCTTCAATAACCAGAACGCGCATTGAGATTTTGGACTTGAGACTCTAAATTTGGAGGTATGACAGGGCCACTCACTGTGCCCACTCCTGAATTTACTCTAATACAGATTCTCATGCTCAAACTCCAATGACTCTCAGTACACTCAAATGGTCTCTCGAAAAAAAATGGGTGACAGCCGCATTTTGTCTAGCACTGCTGTTGATGATACTGGTTAATTTCTTTTCCTATCAGAATGCTACGCAATT
>JBBIQC010000215.1:0-7368 GCA_037442585.1 Oscillatoriales cyanobacterium bin_317 | reverse complement strand
CTTGATGAAAAACAATCCTCGTACACCTTTTAGTCTTCCTCAGCAAGCCCTAATTGGTTCACTATCCACCATCCACGACTCACGACCTAACCTGACAACAGAACCAAATAGGGGCTGGCAAACATGGCGGCTTGCGTGCGATCGCGCAAATTTAGCTGACTCAAAATGTGGGTGATGTGGTTTTTCACGGTTCGTTCTGAAATGTAAAGAGTTTCAGCAATTTCTCGATTACTGGCTCCTGAGACAATCAGGGCTAAAACTTCGCGTTCCCTGGCGGTGAGTCCGGCCAATTCCGGCGGCAGGTGGGTGGGTGGAGCAGGAATTGGAGGCGGCGGCGGAGCGATCGCTTTCTCCAGCAATCCTGGCCCCAGTTGGGTATAGCCTTTGTGGATGGCTCGGATGGCTTTGGATTACTGGGATTGCTCGTCTCCGGAATGTATATGACCAGGGTATTGCGGCAACCCCGTCTACTGTCCTGACTTCACCCTCAAGGAGCGTCACGATGACGATCGAATTTCAGTCCTCTCAACCCGTGCCGTGGTATCAGACAATCCGCAAGCACCTACAAACCCGCTGGTTGATTGGGCTACTCTTACTGGGAGGCATGACGGGTGGCGGACTGATGCTCTACCGCGCCATTGCACCATCCCAGACTGCCCAAAGTCAGATGCTTACGGCTCCGGTTGAGCGGCGAACCGTACCCATCACGTTCTCGGCCAATGGTACGGTAAAACCCGAACGCACGATTAACCTCAGTCCGAAAACAGCAGGGTATCTGAAACAGTTGCTGGTACAGGAAGGCGATCGCGTGCGGCAGGGACAGATCATTGCTTATATGGATAACTCCAACTTGCAGGGACAATTAACCCAGGCTCGTGCCCAGTTAGCCCAGCAAGAAGCCAACCGCGCTCAGGTAGATGCCGCTGCGATCGTCCGGCAGCAAAATGGTGTCACAGGGGTTTATGTCATGGGTCAAGACAATCAACCTGTGGTGAAACCGATTCAAATTGGCACAACGGTTGGCGATCGTACTGAAGTCAAATCTGGACTGACCGGGAATGAACGAGTGTTAATCAGTTTTCCACCCGGACAGGAACCGAAGTCAGAAATGCGTGGGTCATTACCAGGAATGGGCGGCAATCGCAATTCCTCAGCAGGCAATCGAGGAAACGCCAATACTGGCAATAGTGCTCCTCCCCCACCAGGGCCACCCGCGAAATTGGTATTCGTAAGGCTCTGGGGGCAACCAAATCCGCCATTTTGATGCAATTTCTTGTGGAAGCGATCGCTATTTCCACCCTGGGCGGCCTCATCGGTGCAGGATCGGGCATTGCGATCGCGTTTATTGGCTCCGTGCTATTTAAGTTTCCTTTTATTATCTCTGGTAGTTCCGTCATCATTGGCTTCGGACTCTCAACCGTCACATTGTTTTGGATTAACTGTGATTCTTTTAAGCAAATCTGACATCAGGCTTTACTCCACGATAAATCTTGATCCCGCTTTTGGTTCATGCTACTACCCTCCAAATAAATCTTGATGAAAGGCTGAAACGCTTATTTGTTAGTTCTGATTGTATTCTGTTGGGCTACTGCATTCTTGCCAGATTTTTTCCTGCACAGTGAAGCCAAATTTGCTCTGGCTGTACTTCATCCAGATCTGCTCGATCGCCCGCAAGTCCTGACAGGGAAATTTCTGGATGTCCTCAACCCGCAACCAGCCTTCCTGCTGTCGATCCATAACTTGGAGAAAGCCCTGGGGCAGTATGTCCTTTACTTTGATGTTCTGGTGGAGTTGCAGCCAGAGCGGCTACTCCTCGCATTACCCGTTTGGGCCTACACCAGGACGGTTTTTGACCGTAGCCAGGATCGGTATCTGGTGTTGGCACTGGGTTGGGAAGATCCTCGATATGAACACGGCTGTATGGTTCATATCGATATTATTGGCGATAAAATCTGGATTCAACGGGATGGACCTGAGACAGGGATTGCTTTAGATCTGGAGCATGCCGGGATTCCCAAGGAACATATTGTCTTGGGGTTCAAACCGCCTGAGATACGCCCATTGACTGGATATGGGGTTGCCTGAGATCCGAAGCACCTGAATAGGGATCGAAGCGTACTCTTCATCTAATGACAATATCTATAATGGGTCGCCTGGGGCTCGAACCCAGGGCCAATCGGTTAAAAGCCGAGTGCTCTACCACTGAGCTAGCGACCCGCGTCTTAAATTCGCAACATTTTTTAGGATAACACAGCAATAGTTATTTGCACCAAAAGACGCTGATCAAATTACAGTACTGGTCGCGCATGGGAGGATTGGGCGATCGCGTTCTACTCCGAGTCGCTTCGACAACTAATCTTGCTGGTACGGGTTCAGCAAAAATCTGGGGGCGAGTTAGAGTAGCTAGAAATTCTCGGAGGATTTGTCGGCTGATCCAAAGCTCCTGCCCATTTTGCTCTAAAGTTTGAATCGAGTTGACCGCAACATTGTGTAGTGGCGATTCGGGAATACTGGCATATACCAGGATGGCTCATCTGCAAAATGTGTGCAGGTAAAGTAGGTGGGTGGACTCAAAGGAGGTTCGCTACTTGAGTTTGTCATCTTCGTTGCACGTTTTCTATAGATGAGCCCAAGCCTTTAATAGATGCCTTAATTGCTACATCAGAGTTCAGAGTATCTCCAGCACTATACAACCAGATTTTGGATATGGTGGATGAAACTTAGGACGATCGCACCACTTGACGTAGGTTAGTGAATCCATGCTCCCAAGTTGGAGCTTGGTGGCAGAAGCAATGTGGTATTCATCAGCTTTCCAAACCAGTCACACATCGTAGCAGTTAGCTGAGTTGCACCACGGGCTGATCTTCTAACAGGGTGTTGAGAGCCAGCAGGTCTTCGACGGTGATGCGGAGAAAGCGCTGGTCATCGACGCGGAATTGGACTTTGATACGATCGCTCCCCGGATTGCCCGGTGGATCTAATTTGGCAATATTGCGGGCACCATCGCGATCGTTCAGGGGTTGCACCTGAGTTTGCTGGCTGCCAACCCGACGAGTAACGAGGCGATCGCCATCAAAATAGACTTCGGTTTGATCCGCCGCGCCGCCTAATTCGCCCAGAATCAATTCAATGCTGGGCTGGTTTTCCAGAGAGGCACCCAGGAACAATTCCACAGGTTCGGTCATGGGATAGGACTGGCCCGCTTTGATGATCGGATGCCAGTTGTGGCAGTTGTTGCGTCGATCCCAGTAACGCACGCCATAGCTGTGGTAGAGAAAGTCTTTCAGTTCAATGCCCTGACTGAGTTGCAAGGCTCCCTGGGCGATCGCTTCAAAGGGTTTTTCACAGCGGATCTTGCTGGCATCGAAATACTGTTGCACCCAGGATTGCACGGCTGGAATTTGGGCTGTTCCTCCCACCAGCAGGACAGCATCAATATCGCCCATTTCCAGTCCCTGCCGTCGTGCCTGTTGCAACACCTGGGTCATGCAATCGTCCAGGCGTTCAAAAAATTGATGCTGCTGGAGAATTTCTTCAAATTGGGTGCGAGTCAGTTGCAGTTCGTAGCTATCAAAGGTTTCCTCATTGAAATAGACTTCCTGAGCCTGGGGTTGCAATGACAGTTGAATTTTTAACCGTTCTGCCAGGCGAGTGGTGAGGGGACTGATGGTGAGGTCTTGGGTTGCCGCAAAGTAATCGACCAGCCAGTTATCAATATCCGAGCCACCTACATTTTGTCCGGCTTTTGCCAGCACTCTGGCCAGTTTGGGTTTCTGTGCCGATTCCTGAGCAAAGTTTTTTTGTCCCCATTTGAGCACAAAGCCCAGGGGTTTACTGGTTTCGATCGCCCTATCCAACCGCACCAGGGACAGATCCAGCGTTCCGCCCCCAAAGTCAATCACTAACAGGGTTTGCTGCTCGGTGAGGCCGTATCCCAGCGCGGCAGCCGTCGGCTCATCCAACATCCGAACGTGCTCAATTTGCAGGGCTTCACTCACCTGTCCCAGCCAGAGACGGTAGGATTCAAAGCTATCGACGGGAACGGTGAACGTCAGAGACTGGGTCACTTCCGGGTCACTGGCCTTCAGTTGCTGAATCACCTGGCTGAGAAACCACTGGCCGACTTGCTCAAAGCGCACCGTTTGCCCATCCAGTTCCGGTAAAAAGCCTTGAATCGAGGAACCGATGCCCCGTTTGAAGTTGCGAAAGAAGCGCGGGTCACTGGTCAGGTCGAGGGCACGATCACGCACGCTTTGCCCCACTAATACCTTGCCCTGACTGGCATCTTCCACATAGACCAGGCTGGGAATCAAGGGTGGATTTTGGGCAGCTTTCCAGGTAATTCCGGGCAAAGCAAGAGTTTCTGGTTGTTGGGTCGCTTGATTCCAACGGGTGATGACGGTGTTACTCGTACCGAAATCGATCGCGTAGGCCATACTGTAAACGGGGAGCAGTGTTAGAGCTTGCAATGCCCATTCTATCGAGTTTTGCGATTAGTACCGAATTCGGGGATCGATGGCCGCGTTGAGGATATCAATCAGGATGCTGGCAATTGCAACGATGGCAGCAAAAAACACCACAATGCCCTGCACCGTTGGATAATCTCGCTGGGCGATCGCTTTATACAGTCGATTGGCCAATCCCGGCCAGGAGAAGGTGACTTCGGTTAAAATAGCTCCTCCCAGCAAGGAGGCCAGGGTTAACCCCAGAATCGTAATCACTGGAATCAGCGCATTCTTGAGGGCATGGGCGATCAGAATTCGGGATTCGGGAATGCCTCTGGCGCGTGCGGCTTCCACATAATCCGATCGCAGTGTTTGTTTCAAATTCACCCGCACGATCCGTTCAAAAATGCCACTAATTAAAATGCCCAGAGTCAAGCAGGGCAGGGCCAAATAGTACAGAGCCATGAACAACTGCGGTAAATTGGCGTGCAGTAAACTATCCACTGTATATAACCCTGTCGGGCCTTCGGGGGCAGGCATCGTAATCGGAAAGCGGGTACCCAGGGGAAACCAGCCCAGTTGCACAGAAAAGACCAACTGCAGCAGCATTCCCAACCAGAACATGGGAATGGAATAGGTGAGAATGCCAAATAACCGTCCGCCCAGGTCAAGGGGGGTATTGGGTCGGGAAGCGGACACTGCCCCGATCGCAATGCCCACAACGAGCGCGATCGCCAGACTGTATAGGGCCAGTTCTACGGTGGCCGGAAAAAACTTCTGGATAATCTCCCACACGGATTGTCCCTGGCTGGTCAGCGATTTTCCCAAATCTAACCGGAGCAGGGAACCCATGTAATCCAAATACTGCCACCATACAGGCTGATTCAATCCCAACTGTTGCCGCAATTCTTCTTTGGCGGCTTGAGGAGCACGCGGGCCTAACAGGGCATCGACTGGATCACCAGGAGTTGCTCGCAGCAGTAAAAAAACCAGTGTGGTAATTAACCACAACATCAAGGGAGCCAGCACCAATCGGGTCAGCACATAATCGCGTAGAGAACTGGAACGAGACATGGGGAATTAAGCGTTAAACGTTGAGAGGGTGTTTGAGAAGTCGGTGAACCAGTAAAAAAGCTCACTCAGGGTAAGCTGCAAATAGAAAAAACCAGCCTCTGAGGAGCATCATGAGTAAAGCATATCCGAGTAACCTGAGCTACGCCCAATTTGAATACCTCAACGACGTTCTGGCTCCAGCCAAACCAGGAGGTCGTCCCCGTACGGTTGACCTGTGGGAGGTGCTCAACGCGATTTTCTATGTGCTGGTGCAGGGGTGTAGTTGGCGTGCCCTCCCCGCCGACTTTCCCGCTTGGCAGACGGTGTACACCTACTTCCGCAAGTGGCAGCAAGATGGCACCTGGATTAAGCTTCATGACTGCCTGCGGGAGTTCACCCGGATCGAGCAAGAGCGGCAACCGAGTCCAAAGTCCGATCGTGACTTGTCCAGTTCAGGTTGATTAACCTTGACTGGCCCAGCTTTAGTTGGTGATGGCGCGGGCGTTGCGGGGGCCTTCTTAGCCTTAGTAGTTTTAAACGTTGCCGGGGGTGTAGCCGTGGCTGCTGCTTTCTTGGTTGTGGTCTTTTTGGTTGTAGTTGCAGCAGGTGTTGGGCTGGCGGGTGGTGACGTGGCAACAGCAGCACCTAACTGACTGGCTACCTGTTGAGCGGTAGGGCTGCTTGTGCCCGATCGCTGCCTCTAAACTTCGCCCAAATCAACTGTCGCAATTCATTCGCTTTGGTCAGGGCTTCTCCGGTCAGCTTTTTCGCTGCTTCCCCAGCACTGAATTTGATGAACTCATTAAAAGCAAGCTGAGCGATCGCCCCTGCTGCCAACGTCGTTACAGGTTCCATCAGGTAAACTCCCCAATTCATTTCCCTCTTTTCTATCCTAGGGACGAATGGCTTGTCCTCTGTATGCCCAGTTTCAGGCCTATGAATCCTTTTGGCCGCTAACCGCCCTACACTGGTAAAGTAACCATCTGTCGCTACTTTATTTGTCATTACTTATGCTTCGAGCCGGGATTGTTGGGCTTCCCAACGTTGGCAAATCAACTTTATTCAATGCTCTGGTGGCTAATGCCAAGGCTACGGCAGCTAACTTTCCCTTCTGCACGATCGAACCCAATGTGGGGGTCGTGGCTGTTCCTGATGAGCGGTTGGAAGTGCTGGCTAAAATCTCCCATTCAGCGGAAATTATTCCCACCCGCGTAGAATTTGTCGATATTGCCGGATTGGTGAAGGGAGCCAGCCAGGGAGAAGGGCTGGGCAACCAGTTTCTGGCGAATATTCGAGAAGTGGATGCGATCGTTCATGTGGTGCGCTGCTTTGAGAACGACGACATTATTCATGTCTCTGGTTCTGTGGATCCGATTCGCGATATTGAAGTGATTAATCTGGAACTGGCGCTGGCAGATTTGGGGCAGGTGGAGAAACGGCTCGATCGTGCCCGCAAACAGGCCAGGGGCAATAAGGAACTTCAGGTCGAAGTAGATGCCCTGGAAAAGGTGCTACCGACTTTAAATGAAGGCCAACCCGCTCGTCAGGTCGAGTTAACGGAAGAGGAAGAAGCCGCTCTCAAGCCTTTGGGACTATTGACTTATAAACCGATCATTTATGCCGCCAATGTATCGGAAGATGACCTAGCGACTGGAAATGCCTGGGTAGAGCAGGTACGGGAATTGGCGGCTAAAGAAAATGCTCAGGTGGTAGTCGTCTCTGCCCAGGTGGAGTCGGAATTGATTGAACTGCCTCCAGAAGAGCGGCAGGATTTTCTGGAATCGCTGGGAGTTACGGAGGGAGGCTTACAGTCTTTAATTCGGGCCACCTATGAATTGTTGGGGCTACGCACTTATTTCACGACCGGGCC
>JBBIQC010000214.1:6573-7420 GCA_037442585.1 Oscillatoriales cyanobacterium bin_317 | reverse complement strand
AATGGTCGCCTCTCGCCTGAGTTCATTTTCCTCTCAAGAAGGTGACACGCTCCCCTTGCATATTTATGTACTAATAGACTCATATTTATGTACCAGATAAGTCATATTTACATACTAGATAGCTAAGCTCAGCCAACTTCTGGATCTGGTTGTGATTGGTCATTGATAGAAACAAAGGACGGATGACAAAAGACAACAGACAGTAAAACAAGTAGCCTGCTAAGCCATTGGCCAGTTCTCTCACGATCGCCTACAACCATCCCAACGGCACTCTGTTTTGTGGAGACTCATTAAATTGGTTACTCACCCTACCGGATGAGGTGGCTGATTTAATCATTGCTGATCCTCCCTACAATCTCAAAAAAGCCGATTGGGATTGCTTTGCATCTCAGGAGGTTTACATTCATTGGTCAATACAATGGATGACTCAAGCCGCCCGGATTCTGAAACCGACAGGCTCCCTTTACATCATGGGTTTTTCGGAGGTGTTGGCTGATCTCAAAGCTCCGGCCAGTCGGTTGTTTTGGGGCTGCCGCTGGTTAATTTGGCACTACAAGAACAAGGCGAATCTAGGCCAGGATTGGGGGCGATCACACGAAAGTATCCTGCTACTTCGCAAGTCCAGTTCTGCCAAGATGACTATTGACAATATCCGGATTCCCTATGGCAATCACACGTTGAAATACCCCGATCGCACGCAAGCGGAAACCAGTCAGTATTGCTACGACAAGTCCACGAATCTGGAGCAGAACTGGCAACCCAATCCACGCGGAGCCAAGCCCAAAGATGTGATTGAAATTCCTACCCTCTGTAATGGAATGCAGGAAAAAACTCCCCATCCTACCCA
>JBBIQC010000214.1:0-6546 GCA_037442585.1 Oscillatoriales cyanobacterium bin_317 | reverse complement strand
TCGCGATGATCTGGTGATTGATCCCTTTTCTGGTTCAGGAACAACGTTGGTCGTCGCAGAACAACTGGGCCGGAAATGGCTAGGCTGTGAGATCAACCCGGAATACAATCAATGGGCGATTCAACGCCTGAAAACCGTGCAACACCTCAGCGATCAGGAGTGGTTTTGGCGTGATAGAAAGGCCGCAGAACGCCGCCGCCGTATCCGGATTTGATCTCCTGGAAAATGGCTCCTGAGCCAAAAGCAATGGGAATCAAGCCAGCAATAAAAAGGATAGCGGTGCCAAAGAAATGAGCGAAATCTCTAGAGCAATACTCAGGTTTTTGGAACAAACAGCCGTCCATTTCGCAGTTGCACAACGGGATGATTGGACTGGCGAATCAGGCGTTCATCATGGGTCGTTACGATCACCGTAATCCCGATCGCATTCAACTTTTTGAGAATCTTAATCACCTGCCAGGAGTTGTCAGCATCCAGGTTTCCGGTTGGCTCATCTGCCAGCAGGATAGGAGGTGTAGCCACGATCGCCCGTGCAATACTGACCCGTTGCTGTTCTCCACCGGAGAGTTCCTCCGGAAAACTATTGGCTTTATGGGGCAGACCGACCATTTTCAAAGCAGGCGGCAGGCGGCGATCGATTTCCTGACGACTGAATCCCTGCGCCCATAAGACAAACGCGATATTTTCAGCAACGGTACGGCGAGGAATTAACTTGTAGTCCTGAAACACGATCCCAATCCGGCGGCGCAACTCAGACAAGCGATCGCCCTTCAAATCCGCCACTCGCAAGTCATCCACGATCACCTCTCCCGTGGTGGCTCGCTCTTCCCCATATAACAGCTTTAATAAAGTAGACTTACCAGATCCTGATGGCCCCGTAATAAACAGAAAATCACCCTGGCGAATTTGCAGATTCAGATCCACCAGTGCCCTGGAACCACTCCCATAAGTTTTACTCACCCCTTGCAAGGACACCATAATTCTGCGAGATGCCTGAGCCGCAGTCTCGGATTGCCGTTCAGAGACTGGTGTGGCCTGAGTGGGGGGATTTAAGGATGACTGGGTAGAAGCGTGGGACATGGGCAGTAACGATCGCGAACTCGCAGACTATTACACCACAGAAGTCCAGAGATGTCCCATTGTTTTAGGGGAATTCAGCAATTCTCATTTTGAAGTATTTGTACTACTTTTAACGGCTTGAATGCGATTTCTGGTCAAACCTTTTAACGGTGGAATCGGCTTTTCAGGGAGTCAGTTTTGGGCGAGCAGGACATTTGTATTACAAGAATTTCCAAAATGAGAATTGCTGAGGGGAATTGCTCCTCGGTGGAGGGGTAATAGGGTAATGGGAGGGTGGGATGATAGTGGATAGTAAAAAAGAGTGAAGGAAGATGGGGAAGGTAAGCAACATGGGGAGGGAGAAGATGCCTTTCGTCCCAACATTTCGCAAACCGTTTTTATCTCCCTCTCCTCCCGCCCTGCCCCTATCCCCCTCACTCCTCCATCCCTCTCCCTCTCCACTTCCCACCCATCTATGAACACCGAACCCGTTACATCTGATTCCGTTCGTGCCCTGTTCGATCGCATTGCTCCGGTGTATGACCAGCTCAACAACTGGCTCAGCTTGGGGCAGCATCGCATCTGGAAACGCATGGCGGTAAAGTGGAGTGCGGCTAAGCCAGGAGATACCTGCCTGGATGTGTGTTGTGGCAGCGGGGATTTAGCCCAACTCCTGGCAGACCAGGCAGGCAAAACGGGTCAGGTCTACGGAGTCGATTTTTCCCCAGAACAATTAGCGATCGCCCGCCAGCGCGTGCAAAATCGGTTCATCGAATTGCCGATTACCTGGCTGGAAGGGGATGCCCTCAACCTACCTTTTCCTGACCAATTCTTTGATGCGGCCACAATGGGCTACGGCCTCCGCAACGTCACCGATATTCCCCGTGCTCTGCAAGAAATCCATCGGGTACTCAAGCCAGGAAGCAAAGCGGCCATTCTGGACTTCAACCACCCCGATAGCCCACAAGTCCAAGCCTTCCAGCAGTGGTATCTGGATACGATCGTCGTGCCAACCGCCAAACAGTTTGGTTTAACCAAAGAATATGCCTACATTGCTCCCAGCCTGGATCGGTTCCCTACGCGATCGCAACAAATCACCCTCGCCCAACAGGTAGGGTTTTCCGCCGTCACTCATTACCCTATCGCGGGCGGTACGATGGGGGTGTTAGTCCTGACCAAGTAAGTTAAGAGTTAAGAGTTGTAGGGAATTCAGTAACCCATAACTCATAATTCATAACTCACTAATTCTTAATTCCTAATTTTCCCTCCCTCCCTTGGAACTCCCAACCCTCTGGCTATTCATCGCGCCACCTGTGGTCGGTGGCATTATCGGGTACTTCACGAACGACATTGCTATCCGGATGTTGTTTCGTCCCTATAAGCCCTATTACATTGGCGATCGTCGCTTGCCGTTTACGCCCGGTCTCATTCCCCGGAATCAGGAACGGTTGGCTAAGCGCATCTCAGACACGATCATGGGATCGTTGCTGACACCAGAGGAATTACAGAATCTGGCCCGTCGCCTGCTGCAAACGGAACGAGTTCAGGGGGCGTTGCTGTGGCTGTTAAAACTGGCACTGGATCAGGTCCAGGAAGATAAACAAAAGCGGACGGCGAAGGTTGTCGGTAATATCTTGCAGGATTTGCTGGGGCAATCTTTACCCCGGTTGTTGAAAGTTTTGGCCCGTCGCGAAGATTTTTTAGAAACCCAACTGAATCAGATCTTTGACCAGATCTTGCTGGAGTTTCAATTGACGGATGAGCAGGCCACGAAGATGGCCGACTGGCTCCTGGAAGTGGTTCTGCCGCCCGATACAATTCGCCAGACGTTGATTGACTTTCTTACTGATCGCAATATTCAAACGATTGACGAAGGCTTTCGGGAAAAGACCAGTGGTACCTATTGGGTGATTGCTAACCTGTTTGGCACTCGCAATGCCCTGACTCGTCTGCGTACCTTTTGCCTGGACGAACGGGAAGTTTGCAACGAGCGGATCACAGAACTGATGGTTTCGCTGAACGTGCGGGCGCGATTGCGGGAATGGTTGCACAATCTCTCCCTGCAAAACCTGCCCGTGTCCACGGTGCGTCAACTTCGTAAAACCCTACGGGATACAGTACGGACGTATGTTCAGGCGCAGGGAGCCGAGTTTTTGCAAGAATTTGGCAAATCCGTAGATTGGGAAAATCTGGCCAGTGTCCTATTAAACCGCTTGCGAAACTCTGCGGTCGTGAATGAGTCTCTGGAAACGGTGAGCCTGGAACTGGCCCTCATTCTGGAACGCTACTTGGAGCAGGATCTGGAAAAGATTGTGGCACAGGTGATCCCGATTCTGAGTATTGATCAAGTGATCATCGATCGCGTCAAAGCCACGTCTCCGGCTGATCTGGAAGCGGCGATCAACGGGATTGTAAAAAGCGAATTACAGGCGATCGTCAATCTAGGTGGCATTCTGGGCTTTGTCATCGGCCTCCTGCAATCCGCCTCTTTGCTGCTTCGTTAAAGTGTGGGAACACTGAAATCAGGCACCCATTGCCGCCAGCAAAATCTCCGGAGTGACACAAATCACTTCTGAAGATACCAATGAATCCTCCATGAATAATTCCATGTTTCGTCTCAATAAATCGGCCTTCAACATTCTGGTTGCAGAAGTTCAGCGGTGTACGGAAGGAACGATGGCAGGTCAGGTGCAGCGAGACATTGCGATCAAACGGCTGACAAAATTGTGCGGTCAGCAGGGAACACCCCTGACCTTAGAGGAATTACGCGAGACGCTGAATGACCTGTTTCCTAACTTCAGCCCGTCCGTTTTGCAGCAAGCCGCCCGCGCTAACCGCCCACCTTCTCCCTTCTGGAACCGTTTGAAGGTTGGAACGATCGCCCTCACCAGTCTGGTGGGTGGGGTCTGGTTCCTGAATTTACCCTATCCGATGATCCGCTATCCCGTTGCCCGCACCCTGCCGATCGTGTTGCTACCCAGTTTCATGGCGATGGATCATCACTACCGACAGGCGATCGCAACTACGGAGCAGGCGGATCAATTAGTAAACCGGGCAACCAGTGCTGCTGATCTAGCCTTAGGGAAAACCCGCGTCGCAACGGCTCAAAAACATCTGGATGCTTTACCTGTCTGGTTTTTAGGCTATTACCCCAGCTTTTATTGCAGTTGGTTTCAGTGCGGCTGGCGGTTCACCCTGGATGAGTTTCAGCAGGCCCGCAAGGAAGTGGCCCGGATGGATGCCCGCCTGTTTCAGGAGCAAAATGCCCAGACCCAGTTAGATAAGTCAGATCAGACGGTGCAAACGGCCCAGCGAGAGTATCAACAGGCCACGGATTTAACGGCTAAAGAAGCTGCGATCGGTCGCTGGCAACAGGGCATTGATCAACTCCGTGAAATTCCCCGCGAAACCCTGGCAGGTCGGTTAGCCGAGACGAAATTGCAAGCTTACGAGCGAGATTTTCAGCAGGTGGTGGGATATACCCTGGGTAACGTGCGCTCCGGTAATTTGATTCAGGCAGCCCAGTTTGCGGCAGAAACGGCCCGTCAGTTTTCCCCCAACAAACCTCAGTCTCAAGCCGCATGGCAGGAAGCTGCAAAACATTGGGAAACGGCCAGTTCTTACCTGAGAAAAATTGATGAAAAAGATCCGGATTATCCCTCAGCCCAGAAGCTTTTGAGTGAGTACCAGGCTAATTTGAGTCAGGTGCGGATTCGCTTACAACAGGAACAACAATCTGTCCAGGCGTTTGCCACAGTCCAGCAGATGAGAAATGCTCTGTTTGATTCCGTGCGACCGGGAGCACGATCGCTGGAAGCCGCACAAATTCAGCAGCTTCACCGCATTATTGCTGAACTGCAAAAGGTGCAGTCAGGAACCACGGTTTATGCCGAAGCTCAACAATGGCTGAAGTCGGCTCAGGCAAAATTGAAACCGATCGGTGGTTAAGCAGTCAACCATAGATAGATGTGCAGGCTAATCCTGTCTGGTATTACCTGAAGTAGGCGATAAACTGCTGGCTTCTAAATGAACTTCTGAGGAGTCATAAGAATGGAACTCTTGCCTATTAGATCAATCCTCATCAGGAGGATGGCCAGAGCTTGGCGTGCCCATGCAAATCGGCCCCAATCACAGGATGGAACGTTTCCCTTGGCCTCCTATCCGCCGATGTTTCTAATTTGCAAGAAGTCTAGTGAGAGTTAATCGAAGCTTAAGCAAATCCTCTGATTAAGGAGATACAATTCAGGACGAGGACGTAAAACGGCTTCTCAAAGCAAAGGGGGCTGGAGTAAACATTTATCGGTGTTACCCAGCGAGGAATGCAAACCACGACTCAAATTAGGAGATTCTTGCACAGATGAGAGTTGCTGTTTTCAGTACCCGACCCTACGATCGCCAATTTTTAGAGGCGGCGAATGCGGCTCATAGTCACGAATTGATCTACCATGAAGCGCGATTGCAGGCAGACTCAGCGCCGATCGCCAATGGGTGTGAGGCTGTTTGTGTGTTTGTCAATGATGATGTCGATCGACCCGTTTTAGAGATTCTGGCAGCCAGCGGAGTGCGCCTCGTGGCTCTACGGTCTACCGGATTCAATAATGTGGACTTGCAGGCGGCAGCAGACCTGGAAATCAAAGTGGTGCGCGTGACGGATTATTCCCCCTATTCCGTGGCAGAACACGCTGTTGGGTTGATTCTAATGCTGAATCGCAAGCTGTACAAGGCATATAACCGGGTGCGAGAAGATAACTTTTCCTTACAGGGATTGATGGGATTTGACATTTATGGCAAGACTGTTGGCGTAGTCGGTACCGGTAAAATCGGTCAGTGTTTTGCCCAAATTATGCAAGGGTTTGGTAGCCAACTGCTGGGGTACGACGTGCGGCAGAATCCCACCTGCCTGGAGATGGGGATGCGGTATGTCGAGTTACCAGAGTTATTTGCGGCGGCTGATATCATTTCCCTGCATTGTCCGCTTTTACCATCCACCCATTATTTGATTAACGCTGAATCTATCAGTCAGATGCAGCCGGGAGTCATGCTGATCAACACCAGTCGGGGTGCTCTGGTGGATACCAGTGCGGTGATTGACGGGATTAAGGCAGGCACGATCGGCTATTTTGGAGCAGATGTGTATGAGGAAGAGGAAAGCCTGTTCTTTGAGGATCTGTCGGATACGGTGATTCAGGACGATATGTTTCAACTGTTACAATCCTTTCCCAATGTTGTGATTACGGCGCATCAGGGATTTTTTACCCGCGAGGCATTTACCACAATCGCCGAAACGACTCTCCATAACATCACCGAATTTGCGCAGGGTCTACCGCTCAGCCATGAAGTGCAACCGCCCCCAAAAGTTGCAACATCCTAATTAACTTGGCTGAATAGAAAAAGTTTCCCTATTCATGCTACTAAGTACACAAGTCCTGAAGACCTGACTGTACCTTCGATTAGTAGTCAAATCCCAAATCCTGGCTTGGGGGGGGG
>JBBIQC010000213.1:4137-7440 GCA_037442585.1 Oscillatoriales cyanobacterium bin_317 | reverse complement strand
GACCGGGCCGAAAGAAACCCGCGCCTGGACGATCAAAGGGGGAATGCTGGCTCCTCAGGCCGCTGGGGTAATTCATACAGACTTTGAGCGGGGATTTATTCGGGCGGAAACGGTGGCCTATCAGGATCTGGTTGCGACTGGCTCGATGGCGGCTGCCAAGGAGAAAGGCTTGGTTCGTAGTGAAGGAAAAGACTATACCGTTCAAGAAGGAGATGTGATGTTGTTCCGATTTAATGTGTGAGGAGCACTGCTATAGCTAATCTCTTTGCCTGAGATAAAGGTATACTTTGCAGGTGTCATAGTTATGAATTGTTAAGGGTAGCCCCTCCCTGGATGTTTAAGCGATGAAGTTGTCCATTCTGTCTTGAGCTTAAATCAAGCAGGCTTTATGGTTATTGTTTATCCCTGTTCCACTTAAAGACGCGGTGATGCAGTATCTGGCTCAGGTACAGAAAAAAGAATCCTCTCATGGGGTGGAACTCCGGCTCATTGCTCGCCAGTATTCGGAGTATGGCTGGACTCTGATGCCTGACCAGGAAATCATTCCCTTTGATGGCGATCGCTCCTTTGGTGAGGGAGTCCTGCTGCTCGTCAAACTTTCAGAAACCGGTCAGGTGTTGCAAGCGACCAATGCCAGGGACTGGCTCCTGAAAATAATGCAAACCTTTCTGATCAGCGGTATTACTCCGGAGTTTCTCCGCAATGAAGCGGAGCGAGCTGAGCAGTGGCGGCAGGATTTAACCCTGAAAAGTCAAGATCTCGATCGTCGCGCTCTGGAACTGGAAGCCCGACGGGAACAAATTGAGCAATTGGAAGAAAGCCTGAAGCGCGAAAAGAAGCAAATGGAGAGTTTGGCCGTTCAGTATAAGGAGCAGAATCAGGCGCTTGATCGGCGGCAAATGGAATTAAATGCCTACCAGGAAGAATTAAGCCGGCTGGAAGCAGAACTGAAACTGGAAAAGCAAGAGTTAGAGGAACTGCTACGACAGTATGGCAATAGTCCGAAATAGATGGGCAAGCGAATCACCGTGCCCATGCTGCGTTTTTCTGATTTGCAAATTTTCTGTAGGGGCGAACGACTGTTCTCCCCTACCCAAGAATTTCAGCTTGAATTTATTCTCATGCCTAAGAACTTGCTGCGGATAGCTGGGGGGCAGTCGCAGGAATAGCAGCCTGGGGGGGAACAAAGGACCTGGGAGATCCAGTTTCATCAGTCAGCAGGAATTCGCGAATCAGGCGAGCCAGTGCTCTTTGAGCCAGACTACTGACAACTTGTTGGCCCATCTGGTGGGTTTCTGGTTTCACCAGCAGTTTCGGGATGAGCGGCAGTATGACGATCGGGTCAAATCCGGGAGTATTCTGCAAAATGCTCCAGATCCGTTGAATGTGCTCCAGGGTTTGCTGGTCGTTGGCGGAAACCGCAGGGGGATTCACAGCAAAGCCGAAGCGTTCCCCCAGTCTGTAGCTCAAACTGCGGAAGGCGTTGTTGCCTAACGTATCCAATCCACGAGCGATCGCGTCTGCAATGTGACTGCGAATCAGTTCGCCCCGTTCAGAAAACAAGTAATCGGTTGCCTGATCCAGCACACGGGGCAAATCATAATCACTGCTGCTACTGGCATTTCGCAACAGATTCTCCAGCCGATTCCAGCGAAAACTGTTGTCCTTAAACAACAGATCACGCAAGGAGGCTCGCAATTCCGGCGCGGGATCAGTTAATAGTCGCTTGGCGACATAGGGATAGGCTTTACTTAGAACCTTGAAATCGGGATCAACATTAATGGCGATCCCTTCTAAAGTCACCAGGGAGCGAATGATCAGGGCGTAATAGGCGGGAACCCGGAAGGGATATTCGTACATCACCTCAGAGAGTTGATCCGTAATGCTCTTAAAGTTCAGCTCGGCGACGCTGGCTCCCAAAGCCTGATTAAACACCTGGGCTAGCGCTGGGATGATCGGTGTGAGATCGGTATCTGGCGCGAGAAATTCTAAATTGACATAATCTCGCGCCAATCCTTCAAAATCTCGATTGACCATGTGAACGACTGCCTCAATCAGGCCATAGCGCTGATGTGGCTTCACCTCGCTCATCATGCCGAAATCCAGATAGGCCAGTTTACCGTTAGGGGTGGCCAGCAAATTGCCAGGATGGGGATCGGCATGGAAGAAGCCGCTTTCCAGCAACTGCCGAAGAGAACACTGCACACCGACCTCAATCAAGTAAGATGCATCAATGCCCTGAGCCCGGATCGCCTCTGGCTGAGTCAGTTTGGTGCCGGTAATCCACTCCATCGTCAGTACCCGCCGTCCGGTGTATTGCCAGTAGATGCAGGGAACGTAGATGTCTGGCAGATTGCCATACAGTTGAGCAAACCGTTCGGCATTCTGGCCTTCGTGGGTGTAGTCCATCTCTTCAAAGATGCGACTGGCAAATTCATCCATGATGCCGACGAGATCACTACGCACCCGCTTCACTAATCGCATTACCAGGCGAGCCAGTTGCCGCAGGATGTACATATCCAGGGCGATACTTTCAGTCAAGCCAGGACGCTGCACCTTCACCGCAACCGCTTCACCTGTCTTCAAACGGCCCTTATAGACTTGTCCCAAGGAGGCCGCCGCGATCGGATCTTCCGTCAGTTCTGCATAAATTTCATCTGGAGGCAGCCCCAATTCTTCTTCAATGAACCGAAAGGCAACGGCGTTATCAAAGGGCGGCAACTGATCCTGAAGCCGTGCCAATTCTTCCAAATAAATCGGGGGAACCAGATCGGGACGGGTGGATAATGCCTGACCCACTTTAATAAAAGCTGGCCCCAATCGAGTGATTACATTCCGTAGTCGGATGGCCTGCCGTCGCTGTTGCTCTTCCGATAACCCAGCATTGCGATGCCACCACCAGGACAATCCCAGACTCAGGAACGGCAGAAAAATCTGCAGAATTCGTCCCCAGACCTGAAAGGGCCGTTTGCTGTAGTAATCCGCGATCGCAGCGGCATCATAGCGTAAAGCTTCACTATCGGGGGCAGCCATAAATCGGGGAGACTCCTCCCCTTGGGCAATGAATTCTTCCTCAACTCTGAGTGCTGGAGCGCCCTCCGCTTCTGAATCAAGCTGTTGTTCCCAGGATACAGACTGAGAAGCTGATGTCTGATCCAGGAGTAACGGTGTAACTGTTGCAGTCTGGGAGTTCATGAGCGCAACCAAATAAGGAATGAATGTAAAGTATTGTAACAAGCCAGATTGAGGAATGCCGCTCCCCAAAGAACAGTTTCTTCAATCAGGAAAGCAAGTCTCAAAAAT
>JBBIQC010000213.1:0-4019 GCA_037442585.1 Oscillatoriales cyanobacterium bin_317 | reverse complement strand
GGGGATTGGGGATTAGCCCGACTCCCGATCGCTGTTCCCTGATGCCCAACCTCTTAAGTGGAAAAAGACCACACTCTTTAATCTTTTCTTTCACTCTCGATACCATAGGGTAAGAGTCTGTCATAATCGGCGGTGTAGTACGTCTGATCGTAATCGCCTTTAAAATCTTGTCTAAGTCCAGAACCTTAGTTGATGGGATGGGAAAACAGCCGTTTTTTAGGTGGCTTGATTTAGTACTTTTTACTTTCAGTGGGTGTCCATGTTGCTCTCGCTCAGAATTGAAAATTTCGCTCTTGTAGATTATTTAGATCTGGATTTAGGAGCAGGGCTAACTGTACTGACGGGGGAGACGGGTGCAGGAAAATCGATTATTTTGGATGCTTTGGATGCCGCGCTGGGAGGCAAAGTTACAGGTCGGGTTGTCCGGACTGGGGAAGAACGCGCTGCCATAGAAGCCAGCTTTAAACTGACGGCTGATTTGAGAGCCTGGTTGAGCCAACAGGAGATTGAACCGCTGGATGAAGACGTTTTGCTCTGTAGCCGGGAAGTGATTGCTAACTCAGGCAGTCAACGTAGCCGCTCTCGCGTGAATGGGGTGGTGGTGAACAAGCAGCAGATGGAGCAATTGCGCGATCGTCTGGTTGAAATTACGGCTCAGGGACAAACCGTACAACTGGGTCAACCTGCCTTGCAGCGCGAATGGCTAGATGGCTATGGTGGAGAAAGGCTACTCCGGCAACGGGAACAGGTTGCTGCGGCATTTGCCGCTTATCAACAAGCCGCTCAACTGCTGGATAAGCGCCGTCGGGCTGAGCAGGAACGCTTGCAACAATTAGATTTATTTGAGTACCAGTTGCGGGAATTGAATGCCGCCAGCCTCACCGATCCCGATGAACTGGAACTGCTGGAACAGGAAGCAAAACGACTGGGGCACAGTGTAGAACTGCAACAGCAGAGCTATCAGGTTTACCAGGCACTGTATCAGAGCGACCATGAAGCCAAAGCCTGCGCTGATCTACTGGGCGAGGCAGAAAACACCCTCACTCATATGCTGGAATACGATCCTCAGTTGCAGCCGATTTTAGAGTTAGTCAGTGCAGCGCTGGCCCAAGTGGAGGAAGCAGGACGGGAAATTAATGCCTACGGGGACAGCATTGAGGCTGATCCGGAACGATTGCAGGAGGTGCAAGACCGGATCGCTGACCTGAAACAGGTTTGCCGGAAGTATGGGCCAACGTTGAAGGACGCGATCGAACTGCGCGATCGCCTGCAAAACGAATTGCTGGAATTAACGGGAGGCGGTCAGTCCCTGGAAGAGTTAGAAGCCGCTGTGCAGAACAGCCAGGTTGCTTTAACGGAAGTCTGTGCTCAACTGACCCAACTCCGCCGTACCGCCGCCGTTGATCTAGAAACCCGGTTGGTAAATGAACTGAAACCGCTGGCCATGGAGAAGGTGAAATTTCAGGTGAGCATTGCTCCCACTGCCCCCAGTGCATCTGGTGCGGATCAAATTACCTTTATGTTTAGTCCCAATCCTGGTGAACCTCTACAGCCCCTGACTGAGATTGCCTCTGGTGGGGAGATGAGCCGCTTTTTATTGGCACTCCAGGCCAGTTTCTCTCAGATTGATCCCGTGGGTACTCTGGTGTTTGATGAAATTGATGTGGGAGTTTCTGGTCGGGTGAGTCAGGCGATCGCGGAGAAGCTGTACCAACTCAGCCAGCAGCATCAGGTCTTGTGTGTGACGCACCAGCCGATCGTCGCCGCCATGGCCGATCAACATCTGCGAGTGAGCAAACACCTGATTGGCTCTACCAAAGGCTCTACAAACGGTCATGCCGTTCATGGTTATGGGGCGATCGAATCCGAATCAACCAACGGCTCAAAAAGCAGAGGCAAACGTAAAAAAAACCAACCCGATTCCCACTCCCCGATCTCCGATCCCCGATCCCCGATCCCCGATCCCTCCAATGACATTCGCACCGTCGTTCGAGTCGCCCCTTTAACCGCTGACCAGCGCAAACAAGAACTGGCTAAACTGGCGGGTGGTCAGTCTCCTGAAGTCCTGGCCTTTGCAGAATCATTACTGAATCAAGCCGCTCATCTACGTCAAACGCAACTGTCCAAGTCCAACCTGTTGTCCAAGGCACCTGCCCAACCTGTCAAAGCTGTTCGTTCAAAATCGGCCAGAAAAGCCTGATGTTCAGAGAAATATAGTGAAAAATGTTACATCGGGGTTTCCACGGTATTAAGTAGCTGTCGGAAGCCGACATATTTACTGAACCCAAGGTAAACAACAGATGAGCAATTCTGTCCAACACTGACTTACTGCCAAGATTTCATGACCCTAAAATCGCAAATCTAAAGTCCAGAATGCCCAGAATGCAATGAGACGACCGATTAGGATTTGGGAATGCTAACAATAGGACTGTATTTCAACTTGTTCATGGTAGGAATAAGGACATCAAGCTGGTGTGGATATAAAACCGCAGCTTTCCTTAGAGAAATTACGGGTCTGAACCTGGATACTGTGTTTTCTGCTTCGGTAAGGCAGGATTCTGCTGGAATACAGCGCAAAGCAGTGAATTTACGTTAGATTGCAACTAAAACTTTGAGTAAACTTTATTTTCATGACGAAAAAATCTATCTTTAGGCCGCTCGATAAGGTTATCCATCTCGCTCCTGACCATTTCTCTATTTCATCTAGCCTCACTACGATCTATGAGTACCTCATCACAGCATCTGTCTGAGAGAGAGCCAAACCAAGCTGTTATCGACATTGCCCCTACAGACGCGGCTGGTTCAGCCATTTCTGCGGAGGTGAAGCTGGATTTAGAATCTACCCATGTTGCCGATTCAGGGAGTTCCGTGATGTCCTATTCTGCCTCTAGTCCTGCTTCTTCTAGTAGTGCTTTAGTGGCTAGCAGAGGCAGCTTTGCCTCCTTTTTGGCTCCCCTCAAAAAAGCCACTTTTAAGGAGGTGGTAAACGATGTTGAGCAAAGACTCAGGGTGGTCAACCAAACTCTATCCATGTTGGACAACCTGATGGATGCTCAAGGGTTTGATGCCATTCTGGATGAGATGTTACGCTCCATCACCTTGAAAACGGGAGAACTATTAAACGCCGATCGCTCAACTATTTTTCTATTAGACGAAGATAAATGCGAATTGTGGTCGATCGTCGCTAAAGATGAAAGAGGCAATAATCTGGAACTACGGATTCCAATGAATGCGGGCATTGCAGGAGAGGTTGCCACCACGAAAAAGGTTGTCAACATTCCTTACGACTTCTACAACGATCCCCGCTCCGAGGCTGCCCAGAAGCTCGATAAGAAAAACAATTACCGTACCTACACCATGCTGGCCATGCCCCTGTTGAATGATGAGGGGAATCTGGTGGCTGTTGTGCAGTTGATTAACAAGCTGAAGCTCAACCACTCGACAACGGCTCCTTTAGAAGAAAAGATTGACCTGCATGGATTCACCCGTGAAGATGAGCAAGTTTTTGAGGAATTTGCTCCCTCGATTCGCCTGATTATTGAGTCATCCCGATCGTTCTATAAGGCAACCCAACAGCAACGGGCGGCCTCGGCTCTGATGAAGGCGACAAAATCCTTAAGTCAGAGCAGCCTGGATCTGGAAGAAACTCTGCAACGGGTGATGGATGAAGCCAAGGATCTGATGCAGGCCGATCGCAGTACGCTCTGGTTGATTGACCACGATCGCGATCAGTTGTGGACAAAGATACCGATCAAGGGGGAACTGCAAGAAATTCGGATTCCACTGGGGGCAGGCTTTGCGGGCCAGGTCGCCATGACCGGAGAGCCACTGCTGATCCCCTTTGATCTTTACGAACACCCCAATTCCCAAACGTCTAAGGAAACCGATCGAAAAACTAACTACCGCACCTGCAGCATGTTGTGTATGCCCGTCTTTAATGCCGACGGGGAATTGATTGCGGTGACGCAACTGGTGAACAAAAAGCGGCAGGGCGACTACCCTCCCTATGATCCCGCCAA
>JBBIQC010000212.1:5874-7477 GCA_037442585.1 Oscillatoriales cyanobacterium bin_317 | reverse complement strand
TCAAAGCGATGCTCCTGAAATAGTTGGGCCATACCAGAGCGATCGCTCAAATCCAGGTATTGAAAGGTAAATCCTGGTTGCGGTTGCAGTTGCGACAACCGCGCTTTTTTCAAGCTGACATCGTAATAGTCACTTAGATTATCAATCCCGTAGACCTGAAAGCCATCTTGCAACAGCCGTTGCGCCAGGTGGTAGCCAATAAATCCAGCGACCCCAGTAACCAAAATATGCATTCGCTCACTCCATACACCGCATTGCTCGGCATGACATCTGTAGGGGTTATTCTCAGGCAAAATGGCTTCCTTGTCCAAAGCTCAACCGTCTGCTACTGTCTGTCCAGCCTTCATAAGGTCATAAATAGGACTTTAAAGAGATTGAGCCACTCCCCGGTCTGAAGCCGCGGGCATTCAGGCTTCATGCAGAGATTGCTGGCTGACCCAGTCTGACATCTCCTAGACCAGGACATCAAACTGATTCGTTAATTGGTGGGCTAACTTCCAGCACCAATCTCGTCTCCGATTGGCGATGTCCTCATGCTTCCGGCAAAAGCCCACTACTGGAAATTGCTGATGGACATAGCCGCGATCGGCATCGGAGCAAGGTGGAAAGCCGTCCAGATGATCCAACTATCTACCAGCAACAGCAGCAGGGTAAACCCTAATAGGATTAGATACATCCAGGGTTGGGATAAAGGTCGTACATCACTTGTATCAATACCTGTTTTGGCTTCTACCAGTCGCACCAGATGGGCAAACCCCGCAACTCGCATGGGCAACAAAAATGCTTCTCCCGATCGACTCAGGAAGTAATACACCAATCCTCCCTGGCCCGTTGAACGCGGCTTTAATGCCTGTACCTCAGACCAGGGCAACGACCATCCTCTGCGAAAAATTTGAGTCATCCACGCAGGATAAATTACTTGAATTCCAGCTTCATCCAACACGACCCGTTCGCTTAATGCCCCATACAGCACGATCGCACCCAGGCCAATCCCGACCCACAAAATAAGTGGTGGTACTGTTGGCCCAGCCAGTTGCGGTAAAAAGGGCAGTGGCACCGTGAGAGCAACATACAGACTCAGTAAGGTGACGCGAATCAAGGGAGAAATTCTGAAGATGGCTGGCTCAACCAGAGTTTCTGATGCGGTCGTAACATCCGGCTGCATTTGAGAACTGAACTCGACCAAGGGAAATTCTCCTCTAACCCTACACCCTACACCCTACACCCTATTCCCCCTTCAAGGCAGGTACTTTTGCACAACCTGCCAGCCGGTCACTGAAACCGCAAGGAATCCCAGCAGCAATACGGCATTGATTCCCACATGTAGCCGTCTGGCCCAGGGACGAGCGGGCTGAATTTGCATCGCACTCCAGGCCGACAGGAATACCAGATCAACAACGGCTAATCCGGCATATAGATGAATCGAGTGGCCCAGGCTACCGTAATGTCCCAATGTACCGATAATGCCGATCGTCAGCAAGATCAGAACCAAGATCGCCAGGGTTGCACCGACACAATAATGGAAAGGCCGCAACCAATCAGGTCGGGGTTGGTGCGATCGCCGTCGCCACCACATCCAGCCACCGGATACGGCCAGGATCAA
>JBBIQC010000212.1:0-5803 GCA_037442585.1 Oscillatoriales cyanobacterium bin_317 | reverse complement strand
ACACACGATCGCGAGATCTGTTACGGGGTCGAACAAGTGCAGTTTATCGGGGGCGATCGTTAACCAGAGATCGTCTCCCACCTGCACCTGATGATCCGGTTCAATCCTGGCTTGCAGGAAGATGGGTTGACGGGCACCTGTATCCAGTAAGCGGACGGAAAGGTAGGTTTCACTGCCCAATGCCTCCACCAGTTCTACCTGGACGTGCAGGTTTTTAGGAGCGGGAACCCCAACACTGAGATGTTCTGGCCGAATCCCCAGCGTCAGAGTACGGCCATCGTACCGACTTAAGGCAGATTCCCAGGCCGGAGGCAGGGTTAACCGGAAGGGATCATGGGTAATCAGCAGCGGCGCTTTGAACTGCACGGGGAGAAAGTTCATCGGCGGGGAGCCAATGAATTCGGCGACAAAGCGGTTTGCCGGACGGTTATAGAGTTCTAGAGGAGAGGCAATTTGCTGAATTTGCCCTGCATTCATCACGGCAATGCGATCGCCCATGGTCATGGCTTCCGTCTGATCGTGGGTGACGTAAATGGTGGTGGTTCCCAGACGACGTTGCAGTTTCACAATCTGCGATCGAGTTTCTGCCCGCAACTTGGCATCCAGGTTCGACAGTGGCTCATCCATTAAGAACACTTGCGGATCACGAGCCATTGCTCGTCCCAGCGCTACCCGCTGTTTTTGTCCACCAGAGAGTTGTTTAGGTAGCCGATTCAGCAACGGTTCAATTTGCAAAATTTGGGCAATGTTTCGCACCCGTTGATCAATTCTCTGCTCCCGCTCCGATTGATATTGCAACCCTTTTGGCAGTTTGTGACTCGTTTCAATCAACAGGTTTTCGGCCCAGAGGGGAAGGGAGTTTTGAGTTTTGAGTTTTGAGTTTTGAGTTGTGAATTGAACACCCCTATCTCCCTCATCTCCTCTACTCCCCACTCCCCACTCCCCGCTCCCTCCTGCTGTCCGTCGTAGCCCAAAGGCCAGGTTGTCATACACCGTCATGTGAGGATACAGGGCGTAATTCTGGAACACCATAGCAATGTCGCGGGCTTTGGGGGGTAGTTCGTTGATCCGGCGATCGCCGACATAAATATTGCCGCCGGTAATCTCTTCTAACCCTGCAATTAACCGCAGGAGGGTGCTTTTGCCGCAGCCGGATGGTCCCACCAACACCATGAATTCCCCATCCTGAATCGTCAGGTTGATGTTGCGTAAAACAGCAGTCGGATGGGGAGCGCTCTCTGTTCCCGGTTCCCGGCTTCCTGTACCTTTCTGAAAGCTTTTATAGATATTCTCAAGAACGACCTGTGCCACGGTGACTGCCTGGAGTTGATCAATGCATCAACTGACTAGCTTACTACCAGACTCCCTGGAATGGTCGAGTTGGAGTGAGAAAGGAGTGATTAACTGCGGTCTTGAATCAGGCGATCGACAATTCCTACCAGGCCTTAATGTTGCGTTCCTGCCGTTCTGCCGTTCGCTCCTGCCGTTCCGCCGCCTCTGCCTGTTGCTTAGCCGCTTCTGCCGTTTCCTGAATTAAACCAAGTCCAGCTAGAGAACGGTCGTTTTCCGATCAGAGAAACTACGGTTCTGGACTTGGACAAGGTTTAAATATTTAATTTCAGCAATGCCTTCTGTTAAGAATCCCACCTGTATAGTCAGATGGCTAATTTGCTGGCTCAGAAGTTCCGGGCAAAATTTGCTGTAGGGCAGATACGGCGACAATCTTTTCATCCCGTTCCAGTTTCACAATGCGATCGCCCGTGCTGTCTCGTCCCCCCATCGGTATTGCTGTTAGATCAGGACGGAGAATCCGATTCTGAGTACTGAGAAAGATCACCTCTAGATCAGGGCGCAGTCCCAGTAAGCCGACCAGAGCATCGGTTTTGCTGGCAAATTGAATACCTTGAGCACCCAACTCACCTGGGTGAGACTGGCGCAAGGTGGCCACGGGAGTTCGCTTAGCATAGCCTTTTTCAGTCACCATCAGCAGCACACTACCCAGGGATGCGGTCACACAACCAATCAGTTTTTCCCATTTCCCTAACCGCATTATCAGTTGTCCCTGGGAGGTGCGGCTTTGAATCGGTAATTGGTCATCGTTAATCTCAACCCGCAGCAGCCGTCCACCAGAGGTTGCCACGATCAGTTGCTCATCTGGCTCCGTCAGGCTGATGGACACGATCTGGTCGTCATCTTTTAACTTCAGTGCGGTTAATCCCCGTCCGGTTAAGCCTTTGAAATCTTCGATGGGCAGGCGTTTGACTCGTCCCTGTTGAGTCAGAATCAGCAAGTTTTTATCCTGGGGTTGATCCGGCAGCATGAAATGTCCAACGATTCCGGTCGGATCGCTTTGCGCGGCTGGAGGCAGAAGAGTGACCAGAGGTGTTCCCTTGGATCGTCCAGAGGTCTGAGGAATGTCTCCAACCCTCACGGAATAGGCTTTGCCACTGCGAGTCAGGACAATCATTTCTTTGGCAGTACTGGTGATCTGAGTTTGCAGCACCAGATCATCGCCTTCGGTCAACGTGACTGGGCCGTCTCCATTGCGATTGCGACTTTGCCGCTGAAAGGATTTCACAGAGATCCGGCGCACATAGCCCCGCTGGGTCAGTTCCAGCACGGTTTCTTCGTCCTCAATTTCCTCCTCAAAAAAGCTGGCCTGGGTATTGGATTCTTCGGTCTGCTGCTTTTTAGCGCAGCCTTCTTCCGGGAGGGCTGGGGATGGATCAGGGCTGGGAGTAATGCGGGTGCGCCGATCGTCGGCGTACTTCTTCTTCAGCGATCGCAGATCCTTCTTCAGCGACTTCAACAGTTCCCGACGATCGCCCAGCAACCGTTCCAGATCGGCCATGCGATCGGTCAATTCATCAAATTCATTTTGCAGATTTTCCTGTTCAATCCCCGTTAGGCGACGCATGGGCATGGCGAGAATGGCATCCGATTGGCGATCGCTGAGTTCAAACTCGGCCTGAAACTCGGCTTTGGCGGTACTGCCATCGGGAGCATTCCGCAGGATATCAATAATATCGTCCAGATTTTCCAGGGCAATCAGCAAGCCCTCGACAAGGTGACGGCGATTCTCGGCCTGATTCAGTTCATGCTGGTAGCGACGGGTGAGGGTTTCTTCGCGAAAATCCAGAAACCGCTGCATCAGTTCCCGGAGGGGCATCTGGCGCGGTTGACTGTTATCCAGCGCCAGCATGATCACCCCAAAGTTAGTCTGTAATGCGGTTTGTTTGTACAGCAGATTGAGCAACTTATGGGGATTGGCTTCTCGCTTTAGTTCAATCACCACCCGGATGCCATCCCGATCGCTCTCGTCCCGAATATCGGAAATACCATCCAGTTTTCCCTGAGTCACCAGTTCAGCCACTTTCTCAATCCAACCCGCTTTATTCACCTGAAAGGGCAGTTCCGTGATGACGATCGCCGTGCGTCGATGCTTCCCCCGACCGACCTGAATTTCTTCAATTTGGGCAATCCCTCGCACGGGAATACTACCCCGACCTGTGGTGTAAGCATCCCAGATGCCACGAGTATCAACAATTTCGCCGCCTGTGGGAAAGTCGGGGCCAGGAATCAACTCCAGCAACTTTTCGTCAGACAGATTGGGGTGATCAATCAGCGCCATCAGGCCATCCACCACTTCCCCCAGATTGTGGGGAGGGATATTGGTGGCCATCCCGACGGCAATCCCAGAACTGCCATTGAGCAGCAAGATGGGCAACTGGGACGGCAGAACAGTCGGTTCCTGCTGCGAGTTGTCAAAGTTGCCGATGAAATCGACGGTGGCTTCCCCAATTTCATTCAACAAAGCTTCATTCCCAATGGCAGCCAACCGCGTCTCGGTATAGCGCATGGCGGCTGGAGGATCATCATCCACAGAACCGAAATTGCCGTGTCCGGCCAGCAGGGGGTAACGACTGGAAAAGTCCTGTACCATACGCACCAGGGCATCATAAACCGCCTGATCGCCGTGGGGGTGGTATTTACCGAGGACATCCCCAACCACACGGGCACACTTCCGGTAGGGGCGATCGGGAGTCAAGCCTAACTCATGCATCGCATACAAAATCCGCCGATGCACCGGCTTCAGGCCATCTCGGACATCGGGCAGGGCACGCCCTACGATCACGCTCATGGCATATTCAAGGTAGGACTGCTGCATTTCGGTATGCAGTGCCGTGGTGATTACTTGTCCCCCAGAGAGTACATTTAACTGTTTAGCCATGAGCCTTCTTACCTGCTGAGTTCCTCAGAGCGCAATTCGATCGAAAACGGACGACTTCTACCATACTGGCAATTTCCACCTACTGTCGCATCTTCACCGCTGTCATTATGGGCATTTCATCGCCATAACACCACTTTTGCACTGATTTATCTGTAGGGTTAAATTAGGACTACACCACGTTGATTGCAGGAATGGTTTATGAAGACAGTACTGATTGTGGAAGATGATCTGATTAATGCACGGGTATTTTCCAAGATATTGACAAAACGGGGTGGGTTGGCGGTTCAACATACAGAAAACGTGGATGAAGTGATGCAGATTGCTCAGGAACGGGGAGCGGACATTATTTTGATGGATGTTTCCCTCTCCCGCAGTATGTACCAGGGCAAGTCTGTGGATGGCATTAAGATCACGCAGATCTTGAAAAGTGACCCGAACACCGCTGATTTGCCCATTATTCTGGTCACGGCCCACGCCATGGAAGGCGATCGCGAGAACTTCCTGAAGCAGAGCGGCGCAGATGGCTACATCTCCAAACCCGTGGTGGATCACCAAGCTTTTGTAGACTATGTATTGGAATTATTACCAAAGACGGAAGACTAACTGAATTCGCTTCGCAGTGAATCTAGAACAGCCACCTACAGCGCCTTGCCTAGAGTAATTTTATCGTACATAAGTACTATCCAAATTAATTCTATTATTATTTTCCATAATTGCACTTCAAAACTGCGTACAGACGTGATCAATTGCGTCTCTTCTGCTTTACGCTTCAATCAACTGCACCTGAAATACATCTGCAAAGGCGATCGCCACCTGTTGCCGCACCTGACTCATCTGAATTCCCGGAACAAACTGTGCCAGACTACCAACGGGTCGATCGCTAATCCCACAGGGCACGATCGCCTGAAAGCCACTCAAGTCCGGGCAGACATTGAGAGCGAATCCGTGCATGGTAATCCAGCGGCTGACCTTAATGCCGATCGCGGCCACCTTATACCCCTCTACCCAGACTCCGGTTAAGCCTGAAATGCGAGTTCCCTCCAGATGATACTCGGCCAAAACGCGAATGATCACTTCCTCTAACTGGCGCAGATACCAGTGCAGGTCTTTCTGATAGTAGAGCAGGTTTAAGATAGGATAGCCCACCAGTTGGCCGGGACAATGGTAAGTGACTTCGCCACCCCGCTCAATTCGCACCACTTCCACTGGCGAGCAAGCTGGATCAAACTTGAGAAACCGGGTATCGGAACCCTGGCCCAAGGTGTAGACTGGCGGGTGTTCCAATAACAACAACGTATCTTCTAATGTGGGATCGAGTTTGCGTTTTGCGACGTGCGATCGTTGCCACGCCAACGCTTCTTGATAAGGGACGACTCCAAAGTTGAATACCTGGCAACAACGATGCTCTGAAAAGCTTAAAAAAGAATTAAAGTCTTGCACAGACCAATTGGCAAAATCACTCATTTCAAGAGTAGGCAGCGAAAAAAAATGAGGAATTGCTGAGCCATCCCATTTTTCCAGAGTAAATTTGGCCCCAACTATCTAAGATCCTGCAAAACGCCTGAAGAATCA
>JBBIQC010000211.1:0-7509 GCA_037442585.1 Oscillatoriales cyanobacterium bin_317 | reverse complement strand
TAAAGATGACCGTCATCCTCTATTTTATCTACCCTTTACGAAAAGGTACTACCCGTTTGGCATGGTGACGGGCAGTTCTGTTTTCCAGGAAGTAATGGTGACTTTGGCAGGGTCAAGGGCTTCAATGCCAATAAACCGATCGCTGCCCATCGAAAATTGAGAGTTAGAAAACTTAATTCCATCTGGAAGCACAACATGGTCAGGAGTTTGTAAAACCATCCCCTTCCCATAAATCGAAGCTTCTGTGGGCAACGCTAGAGCAGATGAAGCAGAGAAAAGTACGACTGCAGAAACCACTCCGGACATCGAGCAAGCGATCGCGTGGCTCAACTTTGCACTGCATTGGAGTGATGATTGAAGAGACTTTGCACTGGCTAAAACGGCGGAATCGGTGCGATCGCAGTCGATCACTGTAGAATGCTCGAGGGGGCTCATTCGAGTTCTCCTTATGTTAGGTAATGATAGGTGTGTTGGGGCAATCAGCTAATTGGATGATTTCCAATCAGACTTTTATAAGAATTGACTTTTTAGTGATTCATGGAGTTAACTATCAGATGGAGGTAGCCACCGAAGTGGTTTATCCATGATTGTGTTCTAAGTGTTGCTTCAGGCTTACTTGAATGTGTTCCGGTTTGGTAGTTGTGATACTTACGGAGTAGAGCAGTGAGCCAGATCACTTGAACAGGATTGCATTTATAGCCTGTTCTGCATAGGATGAAGGCAAGCATGGCGCACGGCAATGGCAGATTCCACCCTACAGATCACGTTACTGGGCGATTTTCGACTCACCTATGCAGATCAGCCTGTAAGCAGTGTGAGTACCGATCGCCTGCAGTCACTTCTGGCCTATCTGGTCTTGCATCGCCAGTCGCCCCAACCCCGATTGCGCCTTGCCTGCTATTTTTGGCCGGACTCTGGAGAAGCTCAGGCCCGCACGAATTTACGGCGAGAACTACATTATTTGCGACAAGCTTTGCCCGATGCCGATCGCTTCCTGCAAACGGATGCTAAAACAATTCAATGGCGCACTGATGCTCCTTTTACGCTAGATGTTGCCAAATTCCAAACTGCGATCGCCCAGGCTGGGCAAGCGGAACAGGAAGCAGACTGGATAGGGGTCAAGCGACTGCTAGAGAAGGCGGCGGCCCTTTATCAAGGAGACTTGTTACCCAGTTGTTACGACGATTGGATTGAGTCAGAGCGATCGCAACTGCAGCAAAGTGGGATTCGTGCTCTGGAACGACTTATTCGCCTGCTGGAAGAACAACATGACTATCCCACGGCCATTCACTATGCCCAGCAGCTATTACGCATGGATCCGCTGCAAGAATCAACATACTGTACCTTGATGCGGTTGTATGCCTGTCATGGAGAGCACGCGGGTGCCCTTCGGATCTATCAACAATGTGTGGATATTCTGCAGCGAGAGTTAGACGATGAGCCAGGAGCAACAACTCGCGAGGTCTATGAACAAGTTCGAACTATGAAGCGACCTCTAAGGGCAAAAGCACCACCACCTGCCGCGCCCGTCTCGATCGCTCCGCCGCCCGTGCAACCTGAAACCGCATTGATTGGCCGCTCAGAAGAATGGCAGCAGATCAGAGCCTGGATGGAGCATCCGAGAGCGAAGATTTTAGTATTGATGGGTGAACCGGGAATTGGCAAAACCCGTGTGTTAGAGGAAATCGCCACTACGGCTCGGACAGCAGGCGAGGCCGTTCTCTGGGGACAAGGATTTGAAGCGGAAATGCTGCGTCCCTATGGGGTTTGGATGGATGCACTCCGAACATTGACGACCCATCAAGCGATCGACTTACCAACCAATCTCAGTTCCTGGCTCTCTGGAATACAGTTCTCCGTTGACGATCGGAGCCAACTCTTTGATGCCATCGTGCAATGTTTGTCCCAACTTTCCCAGAGGAACCGAGTAGTCGTGATCTTAGACGATCTGCAATGGTTAGATGAAGCTTCAACGGCCTTGTTTCACTATGCTGCTCGATTGCTGAGTTCAGGTTCTGTACTGTGGGTTGGTGCGGCTCGACAGCAGGATCTGGAGCATAATCCTGCAGCTTTCAAGCTGGTACAGGCACTCCGGCGAGAACAGCGAATCAAAGCTATCCCATTGTTGCCATTAAATTCGGTGCAAACCGCTACTCTGGCTCAGACTATTAATCCAGATATTGACGGCGATCGTGTGTTTGCTGAGAGCGGCGGCAATCCCTTATTTGTCCTGGAAATTGCCCGTACTCAGTCGAATTTGACTCAGTTGGATGATTTAGAATCCCTGATTCAAGCTCGGCTACAACAGTTGAGCGAATCGGCTCGTGAACTGATTCCCTGGGCTGCAGCAGTGGGACACAACTTTAGCCCCAGTCTGATTGCCCAGATTATGGACTGGCCAATGACAAAATTGCTGACTGCGATCGAGCAGTTAGAGCAATCTCATCTGATTCGTCCGAGTGTCTCAATGCGGGGTGATGTTGGTTATGATTTTGCTCATAGCATTGTGCGACAGGTGGCATACAGGCAACTCTCAGAACCCCGTCGTCGCCTCATCCATCAGCAAATTGCTCAGGTACTGAATCAGCTTGCCAGATCTGATCCATCTTGGATCAGTGAAGTTGCTCATCATGCGGATCTGGCGGAAGTTCATCCGTTAGCGGCGGCGGCCTGTTTAGCCGCCGCAGAACAGGGGCTGCGCTTGTTTGCCTATGCAGAAGCCGCAGAACTGGCTGCACGGGGGATTCAGCATTGTCAATACCTGGATGTGTCCCAATGTCTGGAGCAGCAGTTGAAACTCCTCAAAGTGACCGTTTTAGCAGGTGTCACCCGCGATCGCGTTCCACAGTTAGAACATACGATAAAGCATCAGATTGATCAGGCCAGACGGTTGAACTGGAAAGAAGCAGAGGCAATTGGCCTGGAGGCGTTATTGATTTTGAACTATGATCACGACCAAGTTACGGATGTGCAGCAACAGTCATTGAGAGCGGTAGAAATAGGCCGATCCAGTAGCCCTGCAACCTCAGCCCGCCTGTTGGGATATTCCGGTTCCTGTTTGGCCGAACTGCAGCAGGAAATCCCCCGTGCCGAGGCGCTGCTGTCAGAGGCGCGATCGCTGGCAGAACGAGTCGGCTTAGACGTGCCGGATGTGTCGATTGGGTTTGGCTGTATCCACCAGTACCGCTATGAGTTTGAAGCCGCTCGTCAGTATCTGATTCATGGCTGGAAGCTGGCGCAGATGGAGCAAGACCATTGGCGCGAGTGTTCATCATTGAAGTATTTGGCGATGCTAGAGCTGGATGCAGATGCACCCGAAGCGGCACTGACTTATTGCCAGGAAATGCTGACAGTCGCAGCCCAGATGAGTGGTGAAGGCAGCGAGAGGCCGATCGCGATCGCACTGGATGCTTTAGTCCGCTATTACTTGCAGCAACCGGGGGCTGAAGCAACACTCAGTCAAGCCCTCACAACGTTGAGACACATTGATGCTAAACGGATGCTTGCCTATATTTTGACCCGTGCAGCAGAATGGGAACTAGACCACGAATATCTGGAACTGGTTGAGTCTCATGCTGAGGAAGCGTTCCGGCTCGCCCAAGTTACCCACTACACCAACGAAATGGTTTTAGCATGGACTGTCCGCATTCGCTATCTTTGGGCCTGTGGACAACATGAACAAGCACGGGAGCAATTTCAAGCTCTGCGATTTAATCTTGAAGAATCTGAATTGAGCCATCGGGCACAGCGTGCGATCGCTCAATTGATGCAAAACTTGCAACTCTAGCGGGAGGTCATGATGTCACTGGTGCTGCTTGAACGGAGCTTCGACGAACCCTTAACGGAAGAACAGCTACACTCCCTTGACGAGCGGGCTTTGCCATGTTTGCAAGAGCGAGGGATTGAGTGGCTTTATTCTTTCTGGTCGAGCGATCGTCGTCGCTTGATCTGTGTTTTTGAAGCACCCGATGCAGAATCCGTGCGAGAATCTCTTCGTAAAGCAGGCAACACCTTTGAACGAGTTTGGAGCGCAGATATGCTCACTCCGGAGCAATGCACGCTTCAGTAAAGCTGGCTCAACCTTAGTGACTTCAAGTGAAAAGGCTACTGGGTGATGGATTTTGGATAGCGCAGCATCGGAAAGATTGGCGGAAAAGTGCCTTCTCGGATGATGCCGAGTAACTTAAACCCGTGCCGTTCGTAAAGTGGAATATTCTTTGGGCTTGAGGATTCGAGATAGGCAAGTTGATTCTCACGATCGCACTGCCTTAATTGCTGCAGCAGCAACGCCGAACCATGCCCTTTACCCTGTTGAGTGGGTTCAACTCCCAGCATAGGCAAATACCAATGGGGTTCGTCTGGGTGATAGTGCCCCATTTGCTCAAGGACGGCAAATAACTCCGGGTGCTTGGCTTCGGCAATGCTGTGTTGAATCAGGTTAATGAGCGGTTCTTCATCCGGTTCAACTCCAGGTGGGAACCATAGGGCAGCACCGATTTGTTGATCCGTAAAGTATGCGGTTCCATGTTCAAATGCTTTTCCCCCAAATGCTCTGACAAAGCTGGGGAAATGAGTCAAGAACTGATAGGGTTGGGGATACATATAGCGAGCCACCGGATCGGAGCTAAAGGCAAGCACCAGGGTCGTCACTAACGAATGAGCATCGTCTTGGGTCGCAGTATGAATGATGGAAGTAGTTGAGGTAATTTCGCGAGTTTCAGTCAGCATAGGATCTTCTCATAATTGATGGTTGTGTTTTCACGAGCGGCAGATAATCGCAGTGTGCCTAATCTTCTGCCGTTCTGCTTTAACTCTATTCAGACGATCGTTTTCAAAGCGTTTTGATCATGCGAACGGTTTTGGAACGCTTTGCGATCGCGGCTCGCTCTATCGTGGTAGCAAACATACCAAGGAGCAGACCATGACTACCACAATTTCTCATCCCGCCCAACAAAAAGAAGCGTTGATTGAACGTTTACTAAAATCTGTCGCTGGCACATTTGACATCTTTACTCTTTATATCGGCGATCGCTTAGGCTTTTATCGAGAACTCGCCAATGGCATCGGTTTAACGTCCGTCGAACTTGCCGCTCGCACCAACACCCAAGAACGCTATGTCCGGGAATGGTTGGAGCAGCAAACGATCGCAGGCATTCTAGAGGTTCATCATGCAGATGCTTCGCCCCTGGTTCGCCGTTATAGTTTACCGGAAGGCCACATTGAAGTCCTGATCGATCGCGACAGTTTAGATTATCTTGCCCCCCTGGCCTCAATGCTGGTCGGAGTCACGCGCCCCTTAGAACAGTTGCTTCATGCCTATCGTAATGGAGGTGGTGTTCCCTACAGCGAATACGGCAGCGTCTTTCGGGAAGGACAGGCGGGAATTAATCGATCGATGTTCCTGAAACTGCTGGGTTCAGAATGGATTCCCGCGATGCCGGATCTACATGAACGCTTGCAAGTACCAGCCCGGATTGCAGATATTGGTTGTGGGGCAGGCTGGTCAAGTATTGCCTTGGCTCAAACCTACCCCAGTGTGACGGTGGATGGGTATGACCTGGATGCCCCTTCAGTCGAGATGGCACAAGCCAATGTTCAGCAAGCCGGACTGAGCGATCGTGTCCATATCTATCACCGGGATGCCAGCGATTCTGGCCTGGTGGGACAATACGATCTGGTAACGGCGTTTGAATGCGTTCATGACATGGGAAATCCCGTAGCGGCGCTGCAAACTATGCGTCAATTAGTGGGCAAAAATGGTTCAGTCCTGATTGCCGATGAACGAGTGGGCGATTCCTTTACCGCACAAGGCAATGATGTGGAGTGGATGATGTATGGCTGGAGCGTGTTGCACTGTTTACCTGTGGGCATGGCTGATGGTGGAGCGTGTTACTGCGGCGGCACGGGAACCGTCATGCGAACTGACACGTTGTGGCGATATGCTCAGGCCGCAGGTTTTCAGGACATTGAGATTTTACCGATCGACAACTTTTTCTTCCGTTTCTATCGCCTTTACGTCTAAACTCAGTAGATCGCAAATTATCTGGGAAAGGGGCTACCGTGTACACACAAGATTCAGATGTGTCTTGCAAAATAACTTCCCTAAGGCTGCACTAGGCAAAGCTAAGACGGACAAACTCGATGCCGAGGTGATTGCTCGCTTTGCTCAAAGTGTGAAGTTGCAATTGAATCATGGAATCAGCAAATTCAAACCCTCGGACAACAGCAAGCCGACTGGCAGCGCAAAGACAGGATTTTGCAGTCAGTTAAAGGCATCGGTCCGGTCACAGCCGCCCTCTGTTTGGTGGAACTCCCTGAACTCGGCAAGCTCTCTGAAAAACAGATCGCTCGTTTAGTTGGGGTTCGCTACAAGAGGGCGTTAAATTAAACCTTGGCCAAGTCCAAAACCGTAGTTTCTCTGATCGGAAAACGACCGTTCTCTAGATGGACTTGGTTTAAGAAGTTTTTTCAATAGAATTTAACTTCCAGATCCGCTCTAAAGTTGCAATTTGCTGTTTTAGAGTTCTGGCGCGGTAGTTGCGATAAGACACAACACCTAATATTGCAAGTAGGGGAACTGTTAGCAATAAGATCCCAATCATGTCAGCAGTTTTCAGGGATGGGGTACTGGCTTCTGCTGAGGAGGGGGCGATCGCTACATGAGTTTGAGATTTGGTCTGCATGAATAACTCCAGAGTGAAACGGGTCTAACAGGGTTAGGTCTGCTAATTGAGACTCCACTCCAAGGTCGCAGTGTTTCCGATCGTCGCCTGTGATTTTGACGTGCAAATCCGGTGATGTAAATCATTACTCTCTAAGATCCAGATCACAAAGGGAATAAAAACCGGATACTTTGAAGCAATACAAATACTCTAGGAAACGCCCCAAAACCGCGCTACTCTTTCGGCAGGTCGAAACAGTAAGAGGGTTAACTGATCAGTTAGTCCCGCAATCTGCCGTGATTTGAAGATTCTGTAAACGCCATTCCTGTAGCGATCTATTTCCTCCAGAACCAAACATCATGACCAGTTCTACGTCTTCCCCTGGTCGAACCCCTGCGGCGATCGCCCTCAAGGCTCCCCTAAGGTAAAAGTGCGGCCTATTTTTAAGGCTCACCTTTTGAAACATGAGAGATTTGATGAAATCCGCAAGAAGTATTCTTGTAGAAATAATTTTCTTTGGCACACTCAACCCTGGGAAGGATGGGAAAAAGTGCAAAACTTGATACGGTTTAACCATGTAATTGTTTCGTTGCCATTCCAAGAGGATTAAATCATGAGTATTGAAGATCGAGCTAAAGCAACCGCTAAAAATGTAGAAGGCAAAGTTCAAGAAGGTATTGGCAAAGTCACTGGCAATCCTGAAGACGAAGCCGCTGGTAAAGCAAAACAAGCAGAAGCTCAAGTTCGCCACTCTGTTGAAAACGTCAAAGATAACATCAAAAAAGCAATTGACTAAGTAGGGCTTGCTGAGGAAGACTAAAAGGTGTACGAGGATTGTTTTTCATCA
>JBBIQC010000210.1:313-7510 GCA_037442585.1 Oscillatoriales cyanobacterium bin_317 | reverse complement strand
ACTGTCTGAGCAAAAGCTGGCTTTAATCCTGCTCCCAATGCTGCCAGAGCCAGCCCACCAGTAGACACACCCAATCTGACCCACGCTGATGCAGCAACGGAGTTAAACCGTTTCACAATACGCCCTCCTCTCACACCAACAACTGCAGGGGCTATACCCAACAGTTATGTTTTACCGAATAAAACTTACCAGGAATTGGGGTGAAATTGTGTCAGGAAATTAAATCTTAAATCGTAGTACAGCTAACTGATACTTATTTATTTTTTCTGTGACTTAATTTTCTGCTGGTTTCGTCACACCCATGCGAATCTCTGAACAAAAGGAAGCAATATTTACACCATTGGGTTGCCGTAAGATGCGAGTTCGCAACCTTAAATTGGGACTGGCAAACCAGACTCGCTCCTCGACATAGAGACTTTCTGACTCGGTGATCAGAGTTAAGGCATCATCGGTTCCCATAATGTAACGACTGGCGATGGCTACCTCAGTAGAGTCGCTATCTCGTAGTAGCGTTCCCTCTTTTGCTTGGCTGGAACTGGAAACTGGAACCATGACAGTAGAGCCGGAATATTTTTTCCGTTCCAACTCCATTGAGCCATCCCAACGAATCCGAACGCCACAGAGCGCCTGGGAGGGATCAACGTTGTTTTGTTCACACAACTGGATCACGACTGGGTCAGTGGCGCTCAAGGCTTCAATATATAGATCTGACCGACCTCCGGGTGAAGCTTTGGCGGCTAGATTACTGCGTTGAGAAAACCACTTACCGTTACTCAGTTGAAAGAACTCTACGATGTCCATTAATTTTGCTGTCTTAGGTGGGTATCCAGTCTTCTATTATGGCAAGTTTCGATCGCTCCCCTGGCATGGGCCTGATTTGCAAGTTTTGAATTTTAAGTTTTGAGTGTTAAGTTAGCAAAGCAGTGCCCAAATGGGCCACGATCGCGCTTCCCACCAGTACAAACATCAGCATTTCTGCCGTCACCCAGAGCAGGGGACTGGAGCGCCAGGACTGAATTCGTAAGCGACCAGACGGCAGGAAATAAACCTCGAACCGGGCAACAGACGGTTGTTTTCCATGCATAGAATAAGCTTCGGGAACCGTCAGGCTGGGGAGAGGCGTTTGGTTAACTTGTTCTATGGCTGGAGGATTAATCGGGGTGTACCCGACGATCGCCCCACTCTCGGTTACGCCCACTCGGTACATCAGCACTTCTTCATTCAGATGCTCACTCGTCCATGCCTGATTTAACTGACGCTGGAGTTGCTTCTTCAGGCTTTTCACCTGGGCATAGTCCAGCATTTCGGGCGCTTGAGCGACAGGGCACGCCGGAACTTCTAACCGTTCGGGTCGGGCTTGCTTATACAAGGCGCAGAAGCCAATGGCCTGAGTAATGCCTAAAATCCCTGCCCCCAAAACGTTAGTGTCCAGGGTCAGATGGAGGGGGGAAGTCGGTAGCCAGACATTCAAGGTTGTCAGAGCCGCAGACAGAAGAACCGCCAGAGGGGGAATGCCAATCCACCAGAGATTAGAGCGAGTGTAGTAGCGCAAGCATAACCATTGCGTTAGTCCCAACCAGAGGGCGCTCACAGCCGCTAATAGCGATCGCAGTAACGCGGAGGCGATCGGCACGGTTGCGGCAGGCAGCTTATTGGCCCACTCCATAACTGTTGGTTGACTCAGTACCTGGGCGAACCATCCCCACCAGGATTCCAGCGTCAGAGTGAGCAGAACATATCCCGTTGTAGAGGCGAGAATCCACAACCAATCGGGCAGATAACGCCGCAACACCAGCCACTGGCAGGCACTTACCATCAGTCCAGACACCAGACCTGTCACAAAAGTCGCCAGTAAGCCCTGGTGCTGCAACCCTGGCAGATTGGGAACGGCATGCAACACCAGGCTGATCAGAAACCATCCCAAGCCGGTTGCCAGCACAAACAGCACCGTAAACCGGGAGCGCTCAAAGGGCGGGATCAGTAATTGTTGAGCAGGGGTGTGAACAACAGTTGGCGGAGTTAGGAGGATGGGCGATCGCATCATAGTCATAGACCAGCAATCAGAATAAACAGTTGGTCAAAAACTGTACACCATTTGTCAAGTTTGTAATAGCCCCTAAAACACTCTGTAAACTTAGAACTGTCTGAAGGTAGGATGACTGGGTAAGATGAGTTTGTAAGATGGAATAGAGGTCTTATTGCGAAGCGATGGCTAAAAAAGTGACGATTACTTTGGATGATGAGGTACTGGCCTTTGTCGATCGACAGGCTGCAATGACCAGCCATAAAGCCAACCGGAGTGGTTTCATTAATGCAGTTTTGGCAGAGTTGCAGCGGCAACAGTTACAGACCGACTTAGAAGTGGCCTACCGGAGAGATGCTCAAGATCGGGCCTATCAGGAAGAAGTTTCAACCTGGGACTGTTTAGCAGGCGATGGCTTGGATGCCTGAAGGAAACTTAGTGTACCGACGTGGAGAAATTCGTTGGGTTAATCTCGATCCAACGATCGGCGCAGAAGCTCAGAAAACTCGGGCCTGTCTAATTGTGCAGAATGATGTTGGAAATCGTTTTAGTTTGATGACGGTCGTGATCCCGTTGCTCCCCGGAACTAAGGATGCCCCCTATGTCGTGAATGTGGTCGCGAATTCTAACAATGGATTGGATCGCGATCGCTACCTGGATGTTGGACAAATTCGGGCCGTTGATCATCGTCGCATCTTAGGACGGATTGGAGCAATTGAAGAAAACTATTGGATAGCTATTCAGAAGGCGTTGAATGTAGTGTTGGGCTTGCAATGAATAAAGCGGAACTGCGAAAAGCACTGTTACAGAAACGACAAGCGATCGCCCCAGAAGAATGGCAGCAGAAGAGCTTGCAACTTTGTCACCACTTGCAAAACTCATCCTGGTTCAGGTCAGGCCAAACGATTTTGGCCTACTTTAGTGTTCGCCAGGAGCCGGACTTGAGTTCCCTGTTTGCCCATCCTAAAACCTGGGGAATGTCTCGCTGTGTGGGCAAAGAACTGTCCTGGCATCACTGGTCGCCTGATGGCACCTTTCCCTTGCAAATAGGGCCTTATGGCATCCTGGAACCTGATCCAGAGGCTCCACTCATCGAACCGGAGGGGGTAGATCTCCTTTTGGTGCCCGCGATCGCCTGTGACCATCAGGGATATCGATTGGGCTACGGGGGCGGGTTTTACGATCGCCTGCTCAGTGCTCCCGGCTGGTCTACCAAAGTGGCGATCGGGATTGTGTTTGAGTCTGCCCGCCTGCCCAAGCTGCCTCGCGATTCCTGGGATTGTCCCCTAACGGCTGTGTGTACCGAAGCAGGACTGTTTTCTGAAAAAATGCTTGTTTCTTAAAAAATGCCTGCTTAAATTGAGCGTTTTTGTGTGGTCAACCAAAACAGGCAATTCAAAATTCTTAACTAGAAAAAGGAATCCAGATCCAGTGCTTTAGAGCCTCCCCGCTCTAATTCCACCAGAATTTTACCCAATTGCGACCAGACCAGCAGGCCAATGAAAGTGGTGAGTGGAATTGAGATGATATAGGCCAGTTGAGAAGGAAAGCCAAAAATAGCCATGCCAGAAGACAAAAATATACACACCCCCCCTGCAATCCCTAGAAAGGGGAGTAGCAGTTGAATACCTTGTAAAGTTGCCAGACTACGGGTAGAACGGCTCTTAGACCAACTCTGAACGGATTGTTTTAAGACGGCTTCAAAAGCGGCTCCAGACACGAGACTTGCCAGAAAGCCAGCGATGAATAAGAAGTAAGGAGGGTCAGGAATACTGTACATAGCAAAGCGGTAGAAACTAATCAGGGTGAAAGATTGGCTTTTGGGGAGAAGAGGAAACAACTTTTCCTCTGGTCGTCACAATTTGAAATTCATAACTCTTCACATTAAACCTTACACCGTTTTGAGAGCTATAGGCTTGAGCGTTATCAGTTTGGCAATTTGCTTCTCGGCAGACTTTGCATCAGTGAGGCTCAAAGTCTTTTTACTTTTCTGGCTAATCCCATCACAACGGCTTTAAAGGAAGCAGCTTAAGCTAGAAGCATAGAGGACAAGAACTTTAGCGATGCTATGGCGAATCAGTCAAAGATCTGTACTGCCTCTGTAGGGTCGGTTTAGTAACCTTCCTGCTGCTGCTCTCCCAGGATTCATTATTGTGAGGTTCAGATGGAAATTGGTGTCCCCAAGGAAACAAAGGATCAGGAGTTCCGGGTCGGCTTGAGTCCCAGTAGTGTTCGGGCGTTGACTGACCAGGGCCATGCGGTTTTTGTAGAAGCCAATGCTGGTTCAGGGGCAGGCTTTTCAGATGAAGACTATCTTCAGGCTGGAGCAACGATCGTCACGGCAGCCAAAGCTGCCTGGAACCGGGATTTAGTGGTCAAGGTAAAAGAGCCACTGGAACCAGAGTATGAGTTTTTGCAGAAGGGACAGATGTTGTTTGCCTATCTCCATCTGGCCGCCGATCGCCGCTTAACTGAACACCTGCTGAACTCTGGCGCGATCGCGATCGCCTATGAAACCGTGGAACTACCCGATAAGCGCCTGCCTTTGCTGGCTCCCATGAGCGTGATTGCCGGACGGCTTTCTGTGCAATTTGGTGCCCGTTACCTGGAGCGGCAGCAAGGTGGACGGGGAGTTTTGCTGGGCGGCATTCCTGGAGTCAAATCCGGAAAAGTAGTGATTTTGGGGGGAGGTGTGGTAGGCACCGAGGCTGCCCGGATCGCTGTGGGCATGGGTGCTCAGGTTACGATTCTGGACATCAGTGTCGATCGCCTATCCTACCTGGAATCCATTTTTGGTTCCCGTGTGGAATTGTTATATAGCAGCACAGCGCAAATAGAAGCCGCCGTCCCAGAAGCTGATCTGCTGGTGGGAGCAGTGTTGGTGTTAGCCCAAAAAGCTCCTGTGTTAGTTTCTCGTGAGTTGGTGAAGCAGATGCGCACCGGATCGGTAATCGTTGATGTGGCTGTGGATCAGGGAGGATGCATTGAAACGGTGCGGCCCACCTCTCACTCCCATCCCACCTATTTAGAGCAAGGTGTGGTTCACTATGGAGTGCCAAATATGCCGGGAGCCGTCCCCTGGACTGCCACTCAGGCACTTAATAATAGTACTTTGCCCTACGTTCTGAAACTGGCTAATTTTGGGCTGGCCGCACTGGACAAGGATCCAGTTTTGGCCAAAGGATTGAATGTCCAAAATAACCACCTGATTCACCCCGCCGTGCAACAGGTCTTTCCTGATTTAGTGGGCTAGGGGCGAAAGAATCGATCGGATTGACAGCAATATCTCTCTGTTGATTGACCGGGTATCAGCCTTTCTCTTCTGGGGAATTACACACTGGAGGAACGGGATCGTAGCCACCGGGATGAAAGGGATGACAATGGCAAATTCGGCAGGCAGCTAACCAGCTTCCTTTTAATACGCCGTGCTGATCAATAGCCTCGATCGCATACTGCGAACAGGTCGGCTGAAACCGACAGGTCGGCAGATATAGGGGCGAAATAAACGTCCGATAGCCTTTAACTAAACCAATTAATACATGCTTCATAGTTTTATTCTAGGGCTAGAGCAGCTTTTGACAGCTATCCCAGCCGTCACAACGGTTGAGAGGAGCGCAGGTTTCCGGCAATGCGTTAGAGTGACTTCAATTGAGTTTCACAAAACCAACGATGATTGCTCAAGCGACAGAAACCCCAATGTCCACTCTGCTTCAACAGCAGCGATCGTTTTTCAGCACCGGACAAACGAAAGACTTGAACTTTCGGTTAGCACAACTGCAACGGTTAAAGCAGGCTATTATCGATCGCCAGGATGCCATTCTACAAGCCGTGAAGTCAGATCTGGGCCGTCCTGCCTTTGAAGGCTACTTTGAAATTGGCACTTTAGGGGAAATTAACCTGGCGCTGAAGCAACTGAAGTCCTGGGTTAAACCTCGCCGCGTTCCTACCTCGATCGACCAGTTTCCGGCCTCCGCCTGGATTCAGCCTGAACCATTGGGAGTGGTGCTGATTATTGGCCCCTGGAACTACCCCTTTCAATTGATGATTTCTCCGTTGGTGGGTGCGATCGCTGCTGGCAACTGCGCCATTTTGAAACCCTCAGAACACGCTCCTCAAACATCCACCGTGATCGCGGAGTTAATTCGCTCCACTTTTGATCCCAGCTATGTGGCTGTTGTGGAAGGCGATGCGGCTGTCAGTCAGGCATTGCTGGCCGAAAAGTTTGATCACATCTTTTTCACCGGAGGAACGGCGATCGGCAAAGTGGTCATGGAAGCGGCTGCCAAACACCTGACTCCAGTGACGCTGGAACTGGGTGGAAAAAGCCCCTGCATTGTGGATGCCGATACCAACCTGGAACAGACCGCAAAACGGATCGCCTGGGGAAAATTTATCAACACTGGACAGACCTGCATTGCCCCGGTCTACCTGCTGGTCGATCGCGAGATTAAATCCCCACTGCTGAATCAGATTAAACAAGCAGTGCAAGAGTTTTATGGAGAAAACCCGGCCACCAGTCCAGATTATGGTCGGATTATTAACCAGCGCCATTTCTCCCGCCTCACAACTTTCTTGAACAATGGAACTTGTATTCTCGGTGGGCAAGTCGATGAAACCAGTCGGTATATTGCACCCACAATCCTGGATGACGTGAGCTGGCAAGACCCAATCATGCAGGAGGAAATTTTTGGCCCAATTCTGCCCGTCCTAACCTATGACAGCTTGGATGAGGCGATCGCCCGCATCAACGAACGTCCCAAACCGTTAGCCCTCTACTTCTTTAGCCGGGATTCCCAGAAACAGCAGCAGATTTTGCAGTCTACCTCTTCTGGAGGAGTGTGCCTGAACGACACCATTATGCAGGTTGGAGTCTGGGGATTGCCCTTTGGTGGAGTGGGGGACAGTGGCATGGGCAGCTATCACGGTAAGGCGAGTTTTGATACCTTTTCTCACCAAAAGAGCATTCTGAAGAGATCGGCCTGGTTCGATCTGGGTTGGCGCTATGCTCCCTACAAGCCAGAACGACTAAACCAAATTAAACGAATTGTGACGGGATAGATGAGTCACTCGTCTTTGGTCATTCGTCCTTCGTTTGCTTATAAATGACCAGGGACAAATGACGGAGGGCAATCTTGTCTAACATACCAAATAGAACAAAAAAGGTATTTCCTCTT
>JBBIQC010000210.1:0-249 GCA_037442585.1 Oscillatoriales cyanobacterium bin_317 | reverse complement strand
CTTCCACTCTCTGAACTGGAGGACGTATACTAGAATGTCTGTCTGAAAATTTCTGAGCATTTTAGAGGAAGATCAATGTCGCGATATCGAGGTCCGCGCCTCCGGATTGTCCGCCGCCTGGGAGATCTCCCTGGCCTGAGCCGCAAATCACCCCGTCGGGCTTATCCACCCGGACAACATGGTCAGGCCCGCAAAAAGCGTTCTGAGTATGCGGTGCGTCTGGAGGAAAAACAAAAACTTCGGTTTAAC
>JBBIQC010000209.1:0-7541 GCA_037442585.1 Oscillatoriales cyanobacterium bin_317 | reverse complement strand
GGTCATTAGTTCAATGCGTTGAAAGGTGATGGTGCGATTCAGCAGAGCCTCCCGCAGGCTGGCTTCCAGTTGGGACTGGCGTACCAGTTGACCAAAACTGACCCCCAGAGGAATGAGCAGAACTGCTGTGCTGGCCAGGGTCAGGAACAGCGCCTTGCGGGCACGGGTAAAGGAGGCATAACCCGCAACCAGAAAGGTCATCATACAGGCCAGAATAATGCCCAGTAGATTGGTCAGGTAGAGCAGGGTGGCCCCCCAACTGAGCGACCAGTCAGCATGGGAGATACCCAGTCCAATTACACAAATTGGTGGCATCAGGGCAACGGCGATCGCGGTTCCCGCCAAACTCCCAGAAATCTTGGGCTGCACTTTGGCGTAGCCGCTGATGCCACCGGCTACCACTGCAACCCCCAGATCCAGTAGGGTTGGCTCCCCTCGCGCCAGCACCTCAGTGCCAAAATTGGAGATGCCTACCAACCGACCCAGTCCACAGGCCAAAACAAGAGCCAGCAACGTTCCCACCATGATCGAGGCGATTCCCCGACGCAACAGCGCCACATCGCCTTCGAGCGCACCAAAGGCAACCCCACGAACTGGCAGCATCAACGGGGCGATGATCATGGCACCAATAATCACTGCCGCGCTGTTGGCCAGGAGGCCAAAGGTGGCGATCGCACAGGAACTGACAATCAAAATCAGAAAGGAAAAGTCAGGCGTTGATTCCTCCAGCAGTTCTGCCCGCACCTGTTGCACCTGAAGCAGTTTCTCATCAGGCCGTCTGATTAATCGGAAGCGATCGCGGATGTTGTTTAGCACCTCTGCCTCTTCTGAGGATTGCCAGCCCTTTCGGGGACATGAGTAATCTTCTATCACAGAACGGTGGATGAGAAGTGCAGGGGCTGCATCCGCCGCGTCTTTTTAACAGCGGGTTCGATCGCGGCCCAAACCACCGAGAATAGAGAGAACAGACTGTTGTTGGTTAGGAGAAGGAACCGTGCTGAGTTCAACACAGGAATTGCTGGAAACGGCTCGACGTAATAGTTATGCGATCGGGGCGTTTAATGTGTACAACCTGGAAGGGGTGAAAGCGGTGATCAGTGCGGCGGCGGACAACAACAGTCCAGCAATGTTGCAACTGCATCCCAGTGCCCTGAGATATGGAGGCGCTCCTCTGGTGGCTATGTGTTTGCAAGCAGCCAGAGATGCGCGAGTGCCGATCGCGGTTCACCTGGATCACAGCACTTCAGCCAAAGATATTCGCACGGCTCTGGAAGTGGGAATGAACTCCATCATGGCCGACGGCTCTCACCTGCCCTATGAGGAAAACATGGCCTTTACCCGTGACATGACTCGCTTAGCCCATGCCAAAGGAGCAATCGTAGAAGCCGAAATTGGTCGCATCAGTGGCACGGAAGATGGCCTGACGATCGCCGAAAAGGAAGCCAAGATGACCGACCCCGATCAGGCCGTGGAATTTGTGAAAGCGACCCAGGTAGATGCCCTCGCGGTGACGATCGGCAATGTTCACGGGGAATACAAAAGCCCACCTCGCCTGGACTTTCCCCGCCTCAAACGAATTCGCCAGCTAATCCCTATCCCCCTTGTACTGCATGGCGCATCCGGCCTTCCTGAACCGATGATCAGCCAGTCGATCCACCTGGGAGTCTGCAAATTTAACGTCAATACCGAGGTGCGGCAGGCATACATCCAAGCTCTGCAGGAGGAGATATGTCGCGATGAACCGGCAGATTTGTTAGATGGTATGAGTGGTGCGATCGCGGCTATGAAAGAGGTGATCACCGCTAAACTGCGCCTCTTTGGTTCCGTCAACAAAGCTCATTTGCACCAATCCCCCTATGCTCAAATGCTGGCCGATCGCTTTTCGGCTAATTAACGGATCGGCATGGGTCGCCAGATTGATCCAGACCTCATCATGGCGGATTTGCACCGGGAAGGCCGGGAGATCATCCGCCCAGGACTCGAAGGTTCCGCCGCTCATCACATCAAAGCGGGCATAGTGCCAATCGCAGGTGAGCAGACAATCTTTCACGGTTCCCCGATGGAGGGGAAACCCCATGTGGGGACAGCGATTGTCTACGGCATAGATAACGAAATCACTTGAGAGCAAACCAGATCATAGTCGTAGGCTTTCGGCATTGGGTTTCACTGGCTTGTGGTAGCCCCTTCCAGTATGTCCTAACTTATATGGCGACTGCTATAACAAGGCATTGGGATAGGCGGCAATCAAGTCTCGGATGAAAAAGTGGTGATAATGAGCATGACTCTCCTCATACTGCAGGAGTCCTCTCATGCTTTCAACGATAGGTCATAGTGGTCAACCCGATGGATCGAAAACTCGTTTGCCTCATTTCTCAATCAGAAATCGCTGCCATAGTCAAACAACTGGCTCAATCCCTGGATCGAGACTATGCACAGCGATCGCCAGTGATGATCAGCATCCTCAAAGGCTCCTTCATCTTTCTGGCTGATTTAGTGAGAGCCATGAACACTCCGATCAGCACAATAGAATTCATGCGCCTGTCGAGCTACGGTGCTTTGACCGTTAGCTCAGGTCAAGCCGAGATCGTGATGGGAGTGCCGGAGCAAGTCGTCAAAGGTCAGGATGTGATCGTGATTGAAGACATTGTGGATACAGGGATTACCACTACAACCGTTTTGGCTTATCTGGAGTGCTATCAACCCGCGTCCTTAAAGCTGTGTGCCTTGCTCGACAAACCTGCTCGCCGACGAGTGCCCGTCACGATCGACTATCTGGGATTCACGGTTCCCGATCGCTTCATCGTGGGCTACGGAATCGATTATGCCCAGCAATATCGGCAACTTCCCGAAATTTATGCCCTGGAGGAATAGCATAGAGTTAGAGAGCCTTTGGTTTAAACATAGATCATCTGTTGCAGGAAAGGATGAAGGAGGAACTCGTGATGCTGACCTTTCATACGATGCTGGAGCCGGAGGAACATTGGAGCGATCTGCTGGATAAAGAGGTGATTTACCTGGGGGATGAGGCATCTCCGATCGAGATTGTGGCGATGCCGGGAGGGATGGCATCCGGGCGCACCAGCATCAGTATGCGGCTAAATTTACCGGATGGTCGGGTGGTGATTGTGGAGACGGCGCTGTATGAGTTGGCGAATGCGGTGCGGCAAATTCAAGAACGGTTTGGGGAATAGTTCTGACGCGGGCAAGACTATTTCACAGTGATCGAAGAACATTGCTCAATGGGCTATCTCATCCGGGGTTGAGCGATCGCCCACTCATTTATCTCTCCTGGCTGAGAGTCCTGGCTTCACGGATATTCACACGGTTTATAAATCATTACTCTCCTCTCAAATCCCCTCTGAGAAAATAGAACTGTAGCCTCTATCAAAACTCAGGGTGAGGAGTATGGCAGAACCAAAACGGATCGGGTTACAGGAAGCGATCGCCGCGTTACGGGCAGAGTTGATTGAGTCAGTGCTTGCGTCGCAGGGGGAAAAACTGCGGTTTGAGGTGGGCGGGATCACGATGGAGTTCCAGGTCGAAGTGGAACGCAGTATAGAGGCTTAAGTTCTATGTAGTTGAATTGGGGGCAGGTGGAACGGAGAAAGCCAAGAATGTCCATAAAGTGGTGATTCCGCTTAAACCTGTTCGGGCGGACGGTAAGCCCATTTTGACCGGGAGTGACGAAGTGCCGGAGTAATGCCGATGTCCATCCGTCAGTTTGAACCCAGTCGAGCGGTTGAGATTATTGCGCCCCAGTACGGCTCTGGCTATCGCATCGGTGGTAGGTTGGTGCTCACGGCGGCTCATTTGCTGGATGTCGTGGGTTCTGAGTGTGAGGTTAGGGATAAACGCAGCTTTGGGCAGGAGAAAGCCCAGGTTGTTTGGCAAGCACAAGGCTTAGACATTGCTTTGATTGAACTGCCAGAGAAGATTGCAGGGGTGGCGGCGATTACTCTGGGCAAACTGCCGGAAGGCAAAGCGGGCGAAAAAATAAGGTTTCAGATGTATGGCTATCCTCGATGGGGATGGATTCAACGCGATGAGGGTTCTGCCGCAAGCGGTCTCCAAGTTGAGGGCACCATTTATCTAGCTGATACCGCTCCAGAAGATGTTTTGGTGTTGAGAATTGACGAGAACTTAGCCTCTGAATATCTGGCCGGAAAGATTATAGGAGAAATCAAAGAGGATTCACGAAAACTCAAATCTGAATGGCAAGGGATGTCCGGGGCAGCGGTCATTTGCGACGGTTTGGTAGTTGCGGTGCAAAGTCAGCATCCGAACCCCATGCAGCCCAACTACACTACAGCGACTCCCCTGTCAATGGTCAATGATGATAAGCAATGGCAGCAGTTGCTAAAGAAGCATGACATCGATCCTGAGCTAAAGACCGCCCGTCTCCCAACAATAGAAACGGTGCTGGAGATTAACTGGCATGAAGATAGCTTGAAGCTTTTGGAAAAACGGCTTCAGCTTACGACCAATCCCATGACTAGGGGCGAAAACATTGACTACTCGGTGGAGCAGGTCTATGTGCCGTTAGGTTTAGTGGAACGCAAGAAGGTGCCGCGCCAAAAGGGGGATGTGTTACCGGAGCGGGGTTCGGATCTGTTTAAGGAAGATCGAGAACCAGAACAAACACTGAAAAAGTCTAAATCGCCTCAAGATTCAGAAACAGAGGAAATAGAGGTTACGCAGAAATTTGAGTATGCGCAATTTCTCGAACAGGTTTTACACAAGGGACAAAGTCCGAAAAGCCAGGGGAAACGGGTTGCGATCATTGGTGAGCCGGGTTCAGGTAAGACGACGTTGCTTCAGCAGATTGCGCGGTGGGTAGCGGACCAGTTTCCAGCCTCGGTTGTGATTTGGGTCTCGTTGGCAGATTTGGGCCAGCGGAGTCTCAAGCAATATGTTTATGAGACTTGGCTCACGGCGATCGTTGAGCAGTATGGTCAGGCAGAAGTCTCTGTTCCAGTAAAAAATGCCTTTATTGCTCAGTGTCAACAGGGGCATGTCTGGCTGCTGCTGGATGGTCTGGATGAAATGCCAGTAACTGGCAACCCCTTAGAGGAGGGGGGATGGCTGGAAGGAACCCGCAGCGTTCTGACGTGTCGGTTGAATTTGTGGACGGGTAAGCCGTTGGCGGGATTTGATGTTTTTCGCACCCTGGAGTTTTCCTATCCTCAGCAGGTTGAACAATTCATTGCTCAATGGTTTAGGCCCCAGGGCAAAGCCGATTTGGGTCAGGCGTTATGTGCAGCACTGAAGGAACCGGGCAAGGAGCGGATTCGGGATCTGGTCAAAAATCCCCTGCGGTTGACGTTGCTGTGTTATAGCTGGCCATTACGACAGAAAACTCAACTTCCGGAAACGAAAGCTGAATTATATCAGTGGTTTACAAAGGAATTTTATAAATGGAACGAAGGCAAGACTCCAAACCTGTTAGCTAAGACAAAATTGGACCGTATGTTAGGGGAATTGGCAAAACTAGCAATCGACCAGAAATCTTCCCGATTTCGTTTGAGTGAGACATTCGTCAATAAGTTTCTCAATGAAGACAATAAGTTTCTCAATAAAGACAATGATTTTTTGAGCAAAGAAGATAAAAGCATCTTATTCTCCCTAGCTCTTCAACTTGGCTGGCTCAATCGAGTTGGTGTTGCACAAGAAGCTCCATTGCAAGAGGTTTTTGCCTTCTTTCACACTACATTTCAGGAGTATTTTGCCGCGTTAGCCATTAATGATTGGGACTTTTTCTTACCCCGTGAACACCAAGGTCAGCCTGTAAGAGATAAGTGGAAGTATAAACCCTACCGCATTTTTGAGCCACAGTGGAAAGAGGTATTTCTACTGTGGTTGGGGCGATCGGATATCAAAAAGGAAGAGAAAGAGCAGTTGATTCGGTCGTTAGTTGAGTTTAAAGATGGGTGTAAGGAGTTTTATAGCGATCGCGCTTTTTTGTTGGCAGCAGAAGGGATTTCAGAATTTCGAGCAGACGACACTTTGAGAAAGAAAATCGTTGATCAACTGCTTGATTGGCGTTATGGTGTTGCTCATCCTAAAACTTTTCAGAGGAAATTTGTTCTAGCTAGAGCGAGAGCTGGAGTGAGGCGCGTAGAGGCGGGTAGCATCTTGAAGTACACGCATACCCAAACAGTTATTCAATGTCTACAAGCGCGACTAGCAACCACCGAAAATGAAAAGATTTGCGGACAGATGGTTTTGGACTTGGGTGAACTCGATCCAGATAATGATTGCGCTATTGATGCATTTGAGAGTCTGCTAAGCAACTCTCAAGATCCAATCATTCTGAAGGAAATTTTTTATAATCTGCCTGATATTGAAAACTGGCTGAAAGGCAATAAAAAGATTATTAATATATTGGTAAACTTGTTGAAAACCACTCAAAATGAAGATACCTTGGTAGCGACCATTTTTATTTTAACCACTATCGGGATTGGCAATAAAACGATCATTCAAGCATTAATAGACTTCATGGAAGCCACGCAAGATGACGAACTTCGTCGAGCAACAATTGAAAGATTACCGGAAACAATCGGGAAACTAGAGACCATTGACCTGAATAGCGCGACGATCATTCATATGCTTGTGGAATGCCTGAAAGCCACGAAAACTGAAAGAAGATATCCACCCGGAAAAAGACCGATATATTCAAAGCACTCTAATCTGAATGCTGCCAATGAGTATTGGCTAGAAACAAAACCGGATGAAATTCGACTGTCGGCAATGAATATTCTAAGCAAAGTCGATTCTGGCAAAGAACTAGTCATTCGTGAGTTAGCACATCTTCTGGATACTCCTCAAGATATGGATACTTATTGGCGGATAGCCACTATTCTGGGCAAAATTGGCATGAGAAATTCAATAGCTGTTCAGGCATTAGTGAAACTTCTAGAAACTATAAAAGATCAGGAGATTTTTTGGAGGAAACCATATTTTGTGCCTGACTCTCGAACTGGAACTGGAGAAATTTATTCTGCGGTAGTCGAGAGCCTGCGTGAGATCGGAATCGGAATAGGTAATCAAATCGTCCCTGAAGCATTAGTTCACCTGCTAACAATTATTTCAGATAGCCTATCAAAACCATCAGCAGACGATTGGTGGAGGTGGAACCGCAGAAACCTTCTAGACCTCCAACAGTCTGTTGCCGAAACCCTTAACATGGTCGATAAAGGCAATGAGGACGCAATTCAAATATTAGGGGAACCGCCAAGTTATGGACAAGAGAATAATGGTAATGAGTTTTTCCGAAAGCCATATATTCACATCCGGGAAGATACACATCTACTGAAAACAGAGATTTTGAGTGAAATTGACCCACATAGTGAGGCAGGTATCCGAAGCCTCGTTAATCGGTTAGGAACAGCCTCAGATGATTCCGTGCGTTTGTGCGTAGCGAAGATTTTAAGTGAAAGTTGTATCGGCAATGAGACAGCGATTTACGAATTGGCATGTCTACTGAATACCAGGGCTATTTCATTCTAAAAATGCGCTTGAGTGTGTCTAGTCCAAACTGGCAG
>JBBIQC010000208.1:0-7591 GCA_037442585.1 Oscillatoriales cyanobacterium bin_317 | reverse complement strand
TGGATATGATGTCCCTCGTCGGATCCTACGATACAGCAGTATTGGTCAGTGGCGATGGTGACCTGGCCTATGCCGTGAATGCCGTGAGCTACCGGGGAGTTAGGGTTGAAGTGGTGAGCCTGCGATCGATGACCAGTGACACCCTGATCAATGTTGCAGACCGCTACATTGACCTGGACAGCATTAAGGAAGATATCCAGAAAATTTCTCGGAGTTACACCTATCGGCCTCTGTCCAGCATTGGCTTGATCGATGATATACAAGAAGACTGAATTCTACCGATAAAAGCCCTCTCCCCTGCTTCTGATATGCCACTCTGACCCGTGAACTTTTGGCTGGGTTTTGTGGTCTAATGTCCAAAGTCCAGTAAGTGAAGCCGTTAGTGATTCGTTTGAGCCGTTCGTTGCGATCTAAATCCTGGCCTTGGGTCAACCTGCTGACGCTGGGACTATTGATCACAACCCTCCCCGTAGTCACAGGAGGCTGTGGCAACTTTAACCGCGCTCAAAAGAAGCTGGCGGAGGATACTCAAAGTCTTGAGAAGGAAAATTTTGATACGGATCTGACCTTTAACGCCGTCACCCTGGAAGAGTTTGATAAACAAGGCCGCTTGTGGTGGAAGGTGAAAGCCGAGCAAGCCAGCTATAGTCGAGATAAAAAAAGGGCGAAGATTCAGAAGCCCAAGGGCGAGTTTTACCAGGATGGCAAAGCGATTCTAAAGGTATCTGCCGACGGTGGAGAGATATTTCAGGATGGTCAGCGGATTTTCTTGAGAGGAAATATTAAGGCCGTGGATACCCGTGATGGGCTAACCATGCAGGGAAATGAATTGGAATGGCGGCCCAAGGAAGAGGTGGTGCTGATCCGCAATAACGTATCTGGTACTCGCAAGACTGTGAAAGCGTCGGCACAGGGAGGCAAGTATTTAACCCGAAAACGGCGCTTGGAACTGGAAGGCAAGGTGGTGGCAGAGGCCCAAGATCCGGCGGCTAAGTTTGCGGCTGAGCGAGTCGTGTGGCTGGTGGAAAAACAAAAACTGTTGAGCGATCGCCCGCTGCAAGTAGAGCGGTATGAAAACAAAGTCGTTAGCGATCGCGCCACAGCCGCTAGTGGGGAAATGGATATCAAAACTCAAGTGGTGACACTGAAACAGGCCGCTCAAGTCTCTATTACCAATCCGCCGCTGCAGGTTTCTGGGAATCAAGTTCTCTGGCGAATCAAGGAAAAAATTATTTCCTCTACTCAACCAATTACGATCGTCAATTCCAGAGAAGGCTTCACGCTGGCTGGAAATCAGGGCGATCTGAACTTGAATACTAAAATTCTGAATCTGGTGGGTAATGTGAACGGCTCCGGTGGCCCCCGGCAATCCTTTGTGAAAGCCGATCGCCTGGTCTGGAATCTCGATACTCAAGCATTTGAGGCCGATGGCAACGTCACCTATCGTCAGGCTACCCCCCCTCTCAATGTCAGTGGGCCAAAAGCCACAGGTGGCATTAAGGATCAGCAGGTGATCGTTAGCGGAGGCCGCGTGGTGACAGAGTTCGTTCCCTAATTGCCGCTGTTCCGAATTAGATCTTCCCCATCTCGCTCGACTACGTTCCTGTGCAACTCGCTCCCCTTTTGCTTGGGCATCTGCGTCTGCCCGTTGGCGGTTTCTTTCTCTGGAGTACACCGTGATTGTCTCATCGTAGGTGCCGTCTGGATTTTGAAGCATTAGTTGAAAGCCTCTATATTGTTCACCTCCTGCTTTATTTTGAAGGGTCAGCAGTGCGATCGTGCTCTTTTGGGTTTATTAGATGCGATTCAACATGGTCTGACGATAGGCCAGCACTTGAGCAGGTTCGATCGGCCTCACGGCTTCATCCAGTTGCATAGTTCTCAGGGTTTGGGTAAAGACATTCACCTGATAAACCATCCGATTGTTGACATCGAGTCCCGTTAGCCAGCCACTTTTGGGATGATAAGCTCCGGTATCAATGTCTAACCAACCACGGCCCTGAGCCAACTCTCCAGGAGCCACTTTAGGTAAGGTGAAGGTAATGGTATGTCCGGTAATAATCAGTTTGTCGGGAAAGTAGGGGCGAGAAATGCTGTGAAACTCGTCCCGAATCCAACAAAACTCCTGACTGGACTGGGCCTCCAGGGGAAGCAGGGGATGCACTCCAGCATGAACCAGCCACAAGTCGCCCAAATCCAGATAGGTTGGCAATGTTTTCAACCAATCCAGGTGATCTAACAGCTTACTGGTATCTCCGTAACTGGCTATTGTGGCTCGACCGCCGCTGTATAACCATGCCTGTAAAGCCGGAGTAAAAGGCCGTCCACTGGGAAAGGCATCAATCATTAATTGCTCGTGGTTGCCCAAGATGCACTGGTGATGGTTTTGTTGCACAAACTGAACCACTTGAGCACTATCTGGACCGCGATCGATCAAGTCTCCCAAAAAGTAGACCTGATCCGCTTTACCGGGCGCGATCGCCTCTAGTAGTGTCATCAGTCCCTGGTAGTGCCCATGAACGTCGCCAATGATGATGCGACGATGATGTAATCCCCCCATGCGATCGCTGTGCCCCTTAAACGGCTGTAAGCCAACTGTGTAACGGCTATGCAGAAATGCTACTGCTAACAAGTGATGTGAATCACTATGTTCATTATGCCCCTATTCTCTGAGTCGCTCCCACTGACTGTCTTAAACCTTACACTCAGCCTGGGAAACTTTACTCAGGCTTTAATGGTAATTAGAAGCTACAAAAGTTGCAGCAAAGGATACAGGAGCTTGCAGCACAGAGGATTACTGGCCTAATGCTTTCAAGATCCGTTGTAGCTCTGAGAACAAACCTCTACGGGGTGCCTGGTCGGTTCCCAAAGCCGCACTGAAAATTTGATCCAATTGTTCCGAGTTTGGTTTTAGAGGTTCTTCAGCACAGAGTTGATAGCCTTCGTTGGTTTCCAGCCAAACTTGCCAGGGGGAGGGATAAGAGCGCAACAAGGCCGCACCTTCTAAAGGTTTGATGTAGTAACACGGCTCGATCGTGTTGAGGAAACGCTCCCGTAATTTCCGGGCTGCATAGCCAATGCCAACGGTGCCAACATCTTCCAGGCGAGGATTAAATAAGATGACCGGGCGATCGCCTGCCGCATTGCACATCTGCTCAACTAAATTCACTTCTACTGAAGACGGAGCCACAAACAGAAAGATTTGATCCTCCGGCTGAATCAGTTCTTCTACCAGGTTGGTTTGCCGGGAACCCGCGATGTCAATGCTTTGAATGGGATGGGGAAGCTCACCCCAGTCGCGTCTGGCTAAAGCAGCGGCTCCAGCATCCGTGAAAAAGATCTTTAAACCAGAACCATAATCGGCCAATGCCGGAAGATACTGTAAGGCCGGTTCCATCGGTTTTAGCTCAGGAATGGCCAGTTCCACCTGTAGCCGTGTATATCCGGCTGCCATAGCCGCCTGAGTCGCGGTACGGGCTTGAGCGATCGCGTCATCTAATGTCGTTGGAAAGTCAGTCATGCGTTTGTTACAACGTGAGGGACTGCGGGTTGGTTTCAATTAACTGAGCCAGATCCTTGAGGAAAGCAGCGGCATGGGCACCGTAAATGATCCGGTGATCGCAGGTAATGTTCACTTTCATCTGTCGCTTCACGCCCAACATGCCATCCTCAGTAGCTACCACGGTGGGGAGAGAAGCTCCAATAGCCAGAATTGCGCCGGTTCCGGGGGGAAGAATGGCCTCAAAGCGATCGACTCCAAACATGCCCAGATTCGATACCGTAAAGGTTCCCGTGCTGTACTCCTCTGGTTGTAGCTGTTTAGTTCTGGCGCGATCGACCAGATCCTTCCAGGTTCGCGACAGGGTGTAAATATCCTGCTTATCCGCATTCTGCAATACAGGAGTAATCAGTCCGCCATCTTCCATCGCCACGGCCAGAGCTACATTGATGGACGCGGGATAATTGATGCTCTGGTTCACATAACTGGCATTCAGCAGGGGATGCTTCTGCAGAGTGACAGCTACAGCCTTTGCCAGCAGCACCGTCATTGTCACACCTTTGGACTTGATTTGTTTGTACAAAGCATCCAGATTGTCGGTCGTAATCGTGTAGCCGACATGATAGGTGGGAGCTTCCAGGCTGGTCAGCATGTTCCGCACAACCGCATTCTGCAGGGTGGTTAATGGAACTTGCTGTCCAGCAACAGCCGCAACAGGAGCCGGAGGAGTGGGTCGTGGCGGTTGGGTAGCGGTGGCGATCGCAGGAGCGGTGGGAGTTGGGGGGGGTGCGGGAATTGGAGTAGGAGTAGCAATTTTACCTGCTGCCGCTTCCACATCCTCGGCCACAATCCGACCGTGAGGCCCACTACCTCTCAAGGTAGCCAGATCTACCTTTAAGTCTTTAGCCAGTTTCCGGGCACGGGGAGACGCGATAATCCGACCATTCTTTGATCCGGCCCCATTATCGGCTGCAATCACGGGAGCTTCCACAGCAACACTGGCCGAGGAGGAAGCCGCTTTTTTAGCTGAGGAAGCACTGGCGGCTTTCGGTTGAGTCGTTCCCTGTTGTTGGGCCGTGGCAATCTCTGCTTCGGTTTCTGCAATCAGGGCGATCGCTGCTCCGACGGGGGCGGTTTCGCCTGCTGGAACTACGATCGTCGCCAGGTAGCCCTCATAAAAGGACTCCACATCCATGTCTGCTTTATCAGACTCGACTACCACCACGGTTTCACCCTTTTCCACCTTGTCACCTGGCGACTTGAGCCAGGAAACAATTTTTCCCTCCGTCATGGTGGAACTGAGAGCAGGCATGAAAACTTCATTAATCATGGGGCGAATTCCAGATCAAACGGTTAATAGAACGAATGGCTTGGAGAACGAGAATAGTTAGATTAGCAGGGGGTTAGGGATCTGCCGGAAGTGGAGCAGACACTGGATCTACGTTAAACCAGACCCATTTAAACGGTGCCGCGAATTTCCTCAATAATGCCATCCCGCAGGAGAACTTCGACCTGCATTTTGGCAATCAGGTTATCGCCGACTTCTACCCGGAAGGTGCTGTCAATCTGTCCCTGGTTGACTTCCTGGTCTAACTCCAGCACCTGTACCTGTTGCAGTTGTTGCAGAATTTGATTTTTTTGCTCCAGCAGCTCACTCTTCTTCTGGTTGACCTGAACCCGCAAGCTTTCAACCTGTTGCCCCCCGTCCAGGCCCTGCTTCTGCAACTCAGAAATCATCCGCTGGGCTTGCATTTCTAGCTCCTGCAGTTGACTGTCTACCTGGTTGATTTGGGCTTGCAGTTGCTGTTGGGCTTCTTCTTTCCAGCGAGGCGTGACGATCGCCTTGACATTAACAGCACGTTTTAGGAGCAAATGAGATGGGGAAACATCCATAACCACTTCACTCAAACATCTCGTTAATCATACCCTGGTAGCGATCCATCACAACGTTTCGACGAATTTTTAAGGTCTGGGTCAGCAAGCCGTTTTCTATTGAAAAGGGTTCTAGAAGTAAGCGGAATGGCCCAATGCGATCGTCGATTTTGTAACCGGGTCGATCCTGCACTTCCCGGTTGAGTTCTTTGCGGAACAGGTCTTGAATCGCTTTACTGTCCAGGGTGATGGAGGTCAGCGATGGAGAAGATGAGGGAGATAGGGAGGTTGGGGGAGAATTTTGAACGTTGATTTGTTTCTCCTTGCCTTCTCCACCTTCCTCACCCTCCCCATCTTGCCCGCCTTTCTTCGGCCTTCCGCCTTCTACCTTTTCCTGTGTAGCTTTCGGTAACTCCAGAGCATATCCCTGCCCGATCGCCCATTTTTCCAGAGCTTCCAGATTCGGCACAATCAAGGCACCGAGGCTCTTTTGATCCTGTCCTACAAGCATGATCTGATCGATATACGCGCTGCGCAGGCAGGCATCTTCGATCGGCTGCGGTTCAATATTTTCGCCATTGGTGAGGACGATCGTGTCTTTGGCTCGGTAAGTACCAGATCGTTTTGCTCCGTGACCCAGCCTAAATCACCACTGTCAAACCAGCCATCAGGGTCGATCGCCTTGCGGGTCGCTTCCAAATTCTGGTAATAACCCTGCATCACCTGTGGCCCTCGAATCAAGACGAGTCCCCGCTGTCCGGCAGGTAGGGGTTTGCGAGTTTCAGGATCGACAATCCGGATTTCGGTACCGGGAATGGGTTGTCCGGCAGAGCCTCGCAGATTGCGCCAGGGACGACGGGCATTGGTAACGGGAGAGGTTTCAGTCAGACCATAGCCCACCAGGACTTCAATCCCAACGATCTCAAAAAAGTCGTCCAGGTGTCGGGCCAGGGAGCCACCCCCGCTAATTGCCTGCTGAAACTGTCCACCTGTAGCGGCTTCCCGCACTTTGGAGTACACCATCTTTTCTCCCAGGGCATGAATGGGATAAAGGGCTGCCATCTGCAATCCAGCGGCGACTTGTTCTAAAGGCGAGGGATTTTGTTGCAGTAAATCCAGGTTCTGCCAAAGCCGACGTGCTTTGATGTAGTTCAGGCTTTTCTCCAGGAAAAAATTGATCAGCTTCTGCTTGTTTTCTGGCTGCTCCCGGAATTGCTTCTGGATACTTTCATAGACCGACTCCCAGATGCGCGGCACGCTGACCATATAGCTGGGTTTGAATTCCTTCAAATCTTTTTTAATGGTGCGGATGCTGGTATAGATCTGCGTGCAACCCTGAGACATCAAGAAATACTCAATACTGCGCTCGTAAGCGTGCCAGGTGGGGAGAATACTGAGAATCCGGGTTTCCTGATGAGCAGGGGAGTTGATCAGGCCGGAAGCGGGTTGTACGACAGTCCCCAGCGTTTCCACCTGATGCAGGAGATTGCCATGACTCAGCATTGCTCCCTTGGGTTTTCCGGTTGTTCCTGAGGTGTAAATGAGCGTGGCCAGGGAATCCCGATTCTGGCTGACAGGTTGCAGTGGCCGACCTGCTCCCAATTCCATAACTTGCGAAAAATTCAGTACCTTCAAGCCCAGGTCGTCGGGTGGAGGTTCATCGGTTAGCAGGACGGCGAATTTGAGGGGCAGATTATCCAGTGAGTGGCGTTGTTTTTTCAGGGTTGCCAGGTCTTCCAGGGCTACGGCTGTAGAACCGCTATTTTCTAACAAAAAGTGCAGTTCGTCTTTGTCGGCCTGAGAACTGCGAACGGCATTCACCACGCCAGCCATCATCATTCCCTGATCAGCAATCAACCAGCGGGGACTGTTATCGGAGAACAGACACATGCGCTCTCCTGCCTGCATTCCCAGTGCTTGCAAGCCAGCCGCAAACTGTTTGATGGACTCATACAACTGGCTGTAAGTCAGCTTGACAGGTGGTTTGAGATGGGGCGCGTGGAGAGCTGTGACATTGCCGAAGCGCTGTGCTGCGATCGCCCAGATCTCCGGTAAGGATTGCACGCTGCTGTAGTCTACCAGACGGCTCAAATTTTTCCGTTCCCGCTCTGACATCGAGTAATTCGTGCGGCTCATGGCGATCACTCCTGGAGTTCTTAAACCCATTCTAAGCTCGACTTTATCCATTTGTGAGGATAGGAAGGTTTATAGAAGAATAGG
>JBBIQC010000207.1:0-7655 GCA_037442585.1 Oscillatoriales cyanobacterium bin_317 | reverse complement strand
CCAACTGCCTCGCTCCAACTTCTTCGATTCCGACTTTTTCAGCAAGCCCTACTTACTCGAAAATTACGCAGATGCCTTTATGCTGGCATTTTTTGAGACTTATATTGCGGGTAATTCAACTTACCAGCAATATATGCAACCTGCCTATGCAGAGTATCTGAGTCGGGATCAGAAGTTCAAAGTGTTTCTGATTAGTGGTGCCTCCGATAACGCCTTGAAAGCCGCGATCGCAGAGTTCAAATCAAAGCATTAAAGCAGCAATTTAACTTCTATTCTTTTGTTTGTTTATTGTCTCACTCTGGGTGGGTTAAAACCCTCGCCTTCAGTTATCTTCTTTGATAACAAGCCTGAGTCTGAAGCACCTCAGACCAAAGAAGTTTGGTACTACGACTTCCGTACCAACGTTCATTTCACCTTACGAAAAAATCCTTTGAAATACGAGGATCTACAGGATTTTGTCAATTGCTACAACTCCAAAGACAGGCTTAAACAGCTTTAGAGAGATCTTGAATGGGCTTGGTGGTGAGGATGTGGAATGAAGTTATCGGTATTGGCGATCGCGGCATAAAATCGGTGAAACTGGGCGAACAACACCCAGCACCTAACACCCTGCTTCAGAGCACACTACACTGCCCCTGCTGCCGCAACAGGTGATCGCACAGCACCAGGGCAACCATTGCTTCCACCATCGGGACAGCCCTGGGTAGGACGCAGGGATCGTGGCGGCCCTTGGCTGCCAGAGTGACGGCTTCCCCTTCGCGGGTGACGGTTTTTTGTTCCTTGCGGATGGTGGCCGTGGGTTTGAAGGCAATCCGGATCAGAATATTTTCTCCATTGGAGATGCCTCCTTGAATACCCCCCGATTCGTGACTGTCCGAACGTTTCCCTGGTCGTCGGTGTAGAATTCGTCATTGTGTTCACTGCCACTCATCCGGGTTCCAGCAAACCCAGAGCCAATTTCAAAGCCTTTGGTGGCCGGGAGAGACATCACCGCTTTCGCCAGATCCGCCTCCAGCTTGTCGAATACAGGCATCCCTAATCCCCTGGGCACTCGACGGGCTACGCATTCCACCACCCCCCCCAGGGAATCTCCCTGGTTGCGGTATTGCTCAATCAGGTCAATCATTCGCTCTGCGGTTTCCCGATCGGGACAGCGCACAATGTTGCTTTCCACCTGATTTAAAGTGACAGTCTCTGGATCAATCACACCCTCCAGATCCTTGATCCGCTTCACGTAGGCGATAATTTCGACTCCGGCAACCTGGCGCAGAATCTTTTTGGCGATCGCGCCTGCCGCTACCCGACCGATCGTTTCCCGCGCTGACGATCGTCCGCCTCCCTGGTAGTTGCGAATCCCATACTTGGCATCGTAGGTGGCATCAGCATGAGAGGGGCGATACTTAACGGCCATTTCGTCGTAGTCCTGCGATCGCTGGTCTTTATTGCGTACCAGAATGGAAATAGGAGTTCCCAGGGTAAGACCCTCAAACACACCAGAGAGAATTTCGCAGCGATCGTCCTCTTTACGGGGGGTCGTAATCTTGCTTTGACCGGGACGGCGGCGGTCTAGCTCAAACTGAATCTCTTCCTCGGTAATCTCCAGCCGGGGAGGACACCCATCAATGATCACACCAACTCCGCCACCGTGGGATTCCCCAAAGGTGGTAATGCGAAACAAATGCCCAAACGTATTACCCATAATCTCTATGCCAGGACTGACGAGCTTTCGATCGTACCCGAAAAATGTTACTTCCTGGGACGCAGAGAAACCTGGGCTTAATCTTCAATCTGCCGGGCTGGTACCTCGACCGCACTCACATCAATGGTTCCAGGAGGTACCATGCGATTAAAGTGGCCATGCTCTACCTTTAACGGCTCGCCGCAACTGGGGCATTGAAATTCTGTTTGGTTTAGCCCTACAAATTCGAAATTACAGACCGGACATTGGGACTGTACTAAATTGCGTTTCAGCCACCAGCGAAATCCCAAAAAAGCCAGGATGGGAGCCAGGAGAATCAGACCAAACAGAATCAACAGGGATTTCACCAGCCAGCCTAAACCGATCGCCCCCAATACCCAGATCACAAAGAAGGGGAACAGTAAACGGCTGACTCCTGCCATGCCCATTTGCATATTTCTAAGGCTGTCCTGATTCACAGCAATCTCCCATAAGTCTTTTTTGATTATTTCTATCCTAATCAGCGATGTGAAACTTCACCAATCAGGGCAGTTCTCCTAGCTTGGAGGGATATCCTCACCTCAATTGGACCGTACAGTTTCTGAAAAAACAACACCCACTAAACCATCCAACATTCCATAAGATGTCCGGAGGATTTAGCAGGTGTAAAAAGGGTTCAACCGCAAACTGGGGCTTAGAACAAGCCGAGGGTTAAAGCCTTGCTAATGGGGAAAGCAGCACCAATACCCAGGTACAGAGTCACGAGGGTACCGAACAAGAAGATGGTGGTGGCGACTGGACGGCGGAAGGGGTTTTGAAACTTGTTCACACTTTCGACAAAGGGAACAATGATCAATCCCAGGGGTACGGAAGCCATCAGCACAACACCCAGCAACTTGTTGGGCACCAGGCGCAGGATATTAAATACCGGGTAGAGGTACCATTCCGGCAAAATTTCCAGGGGAGTTGCAAAAGGATTGGCAGGCTCGCCTACCATTGCCGGATCGAGAACGGCCAGCCCTACACAGAGAGCGATCGTCCCCAGAATTACGATCGGGAAGACATACAGCAGGTCGTTAGGCCATGCAGGCTCACCATAATAGTTATGCCCCATGCCCTTCGCCAGCTTTGCACGTAGTGTGGGATCAGCCAGGTCTGGTTTCTTCAGGGTTGCCATAATTAAAACGCACTCCTAAGGCGATAAGGTCGGCAGGTTTGGATAATCAGGCTATCAGGAATCCGTCTAATGTCACTATGACAGAGGTTGCAGGCAACATCTAGTCAGGCGGACATTAGAGCGGGCCGGAAATACCCTGCTTACGGATCATCAGGAAGTGCAATAGCATGAACACTGCGATCAGCCAGGGTAAAACAAAGGTATGAGCACTGTAATAACGGGTTAATGTGGCCTGTCCAACACTGGAACCACCCCGCAACAGGTCAGCAATTAGGACTCCAACGACCGGAATTGCTTCAGGGACACCCGAAACAATCTTAACGGCCCAATATCCCACCTGATCCCAGGGGAGGGAGTAGCCTGTGACCCCAAAGGACACGGTAATGACGGCCAGAACCACACCCGTCACCCAGGTCAACTCCCGGGGCTTTTTGAAACCGCCCGTGAGGTAAACCCGGAAGACGTGCAGAATCATCATCAGCACCATCATGCTGGCAGACCAGCGGTGGATGGAGCGGATCAACCACCCAAAGTTAACTTCCGTCATAATGTATTGCACAGACTGGAAGGCTTCAGTAACGGTGGGTCTGTAATAAAACGTCATTGCAAATCCAGTGGCAAACTGGATCAGGAAACAAACAAGAGTAATTCCACCCAGGCAGTAAAAGATATTGACATGGGGAGGAACGTATTTACTGCTGATATCGTCAGCGATCGCCTGAATCTCTAGTCTTTCCTGAAACCATTGGAAAGCTTTTGATTCGGTTACCTGCTTAGTGAACATGAAGGAGAATTCCTAAATATGTATTGCTGTTCATGAAAAATGTAACACAGACGCAGGGCCGTTTTCATAGGGAAAATTGTTTGTCAGGTAGAGACGTTTCGGCGAAACGTCTCTACGATTGATCCAGTTGCATACTCCCTGGAAAATCTTTAAGCTAGGACTAAGCTTTGCTTATGGATAGCTGATCCCTACAGTGGCGAACCCGTTGTTGCGTAAAAAAGATTGTAAAGAGTTATTTCCGGATTTTAAGGTTTAAGTTTTTATGGGAAAGTGGTTTTTCTGGGCTAGGCGACTGTTCTTGCTACTGTTGCTGATTGTCACTGTTTGTTGCTCGGCAACTCCAGCGATTGCACTCACCGATGAGCAGCATCTGGTGGCAGAAGCCTGGAGATTAGTCGATCGCGCGTATGTCGATGATAGTTTTAACCATCAGAACTGGTGGCTGGTACGGCAAAAAGTGCTGAAGCAACCGTTGACCGATCGCGAACAGACCTACACCGCGATTCAGCAAATGCTGGCCAGCCTGGAGGATCCCTTTACCCGGTTGCTGAAGCCAGAGCAATATCGCAGTTTGCAAACCAATACCTCTGGCGAATTGACTGGAGTCGGCTTACAAATTGCCCTGGATCCGGATACTGGTACCCTGAAAGTGATTGCCCCGATCGCCAATTCTCCAGCCGATAAAGCCGGAATTCGTCCTGCAGATGCCATCTTAAAGATTGACGGCGTGCCAACCGCAGGGTTGAGTCTGGATGAAGCGGCAGAACGGATGCGTGGCCCGATTGGCAGTCGAGTTCGTTTAACCGTGCAGCATGACGGCGCTGAGCCTGCAGAACTGGATGTCTTACGCGATCGGATTGCTCTCAATCCCGTTTATGCTGACCTCCGCATGGCATCCGGTAAGACGGCCAGCGGCTCTACCACCAAAATTGGGTACATCCGCCTGAATCAATTTAATGCCAATGCTACCGCTGAAGTCGCCAATGCGATTAAGCGGTTAGAAAAGCAGGGAGCCGAAAATTATATCCTGGATCTCCGCAGTAATCCAGGGGGCTTGCTCCAGGCTGGGATTGAAGTGGCCCGTCTGTGGTTGGATCAGGGGACGATCGTCTATACCGTAAATCGTCAGGGCATTGAGGGGAATTTTGAAGCGACAGGACAGGCACTCACGAAGGATCCTCTTGTCGTGCTGGTGAATCAGGGAACGGCCAGTGCCAGCGAAATTCTCGCAGGTGCTCTGAAGGATAATCACCGTGCCACAATTGTAGGAGAGCGAACCTTTGGCAAGGGCTTGATTCAGTCCCTGTTTGATTTATCCGATGGCTCCGGGCTGGCTGTTACGGTGGCGAAGTACGAAACCCCTGCCCATATTGATATCAATAAACAGGGAATTAAGCCGGATATGACGGTATCGCTCGATCCCATTGCCATGACTCAACTGGGAACAACCGCCGATCGCCAGTATGAGGCCGCGGTGGAGCTATTAACCACACAATCCATGGTTGCTGGTGCTGCCTAATTCTGAACGAACCTATCATGACCCCCTGCACGGCGCGATCGCGCTGAATCCCAGCGACCCAACGGAAGCTCTGCTGATTCAGTTGATCGATACGCCTGCCTTCCAACGTCTGCGCCGCATCCGGCAGTTAGGCCCAGCCAGTGTTACCTTTCATGGGGCGGAATCTTCCCGGTTTACTCATTCTCTTGGGGTCATGGCGATCGCTCGACGGGCCTTTGATCGTATCTGCAAAGCCTATCCTCAACTACATCCCTATCGCCCGGTTGTTCTCTGTGCTGCGCTGTTACACGATTTGGGACATGGCCCCTTCAGTCATACGGCTGAGGAGATTTTCGGTTGTCACCACGAACTTTGGACAGAGCGGGTGTTGCAGGAATCGGAAGTCGTGCGTCAGCTACTGGATGCCTTCGACCCATATCTGTGGCAACAAATTCTTCAGGTTTATCAAAAAAAGCATCCGGTGCCGCTGGTCTGGCAACTTGTTTCTAGCCAGTTGGACTGCGATCGCCTGGATTACCTGATGCGAGACAGCTACTTTACGGGAGCCAGCTACGGCAAAATTGATCTCGATCGCATCCTGATGGCTCTCGGCTACGATCCAGTGTCTCAACAATTGGTGGTTGCCCGGAAAGGCATGGCGGCGGTGGAACATTACCTGATTGTGCGGTATTTCATGTATGCCCAGGTTTATAACCATCCCAAAAACATCGCTGCCACCTGGATTCTGGAGCAGGCATTTAATCGGGCACGATCGCTACTGCAACAGGGTGAATTATGGGCCGATGATACCGTTACCGCCTGGTTGAGTCAGGACTGCGATCGCCTGTCTCTGCAAGATTATCTGACAGCGGACGACCACGTCTTTGCCTACCATCTGCAACGCTGGCAACAACATCCCGACCCAGTATTAGCGGAGATGAGCCGTTGCTTTGTCGATCGCGATCTATTCAAATGCCTGGATGTTACCCATTTAAATCAAGCGCAACGAGCCACCTTACTCAGCAAAACCCATCACTGGCTCACCCAGGCTGGATTTAATGCCTCCTATTACAGCGGTATCCGCATCTCTTTTAGTCGGGGCTATACCCTGTATCAAAAAGGAATCAAAATTCAAACCCCTTCCTGCTTGGAGGAAATCAGCGACCTCTCTCCCCTGGTACAAACCCTCACCCAACCTTATGAACGCGCCTGGTTGATTTATCCTCGTGAGATTGAACAATTCTTACAGACCATTCAGTCAACTCTATGTTGATCGATCCCCTGAGATCAACCTCAGAACTGAACCTATTGGCCTCAGAACTCATTTATTGCATTTCTGCCATATCAAAGGAGCGCGGTAAAAACATGGCGGCGCGATCGTCAGGTGAGAGGGTAGCACTAATGGAATTCATCGGTACAGCAGGTGAAGCAGCCGTAGAAACCATGAGTTTAATGTGCGAAAGATCACTCTCTATACGCAAAGGGCTGTGATCCCTCACCACAAGGTTCTACCAGTATGGGTCTGTTTGATGCGATCTTACCCATCCAACGGACTGCGTACACCTCGCCCACCTCGATTCAGTACGTGGGTATAAATCATGGTTGTTTTCACATCTTTATGTCCCAATAATTCCTGGACCGTGCGAATGTCATAGCCATCCTGCAATAGATGAGTTGCAAAACTGTGGCGGAAGGTATGGCAACTGACCTGCTTCTGAATCTTGGCTAACAATACGGCTTGTTTGAGGTTTTTCTGAACACTGGATGGATGCAGATGATAGCGTCCAATCTGACCACTGCGGGGATCACGACGCCGACTTTTGGCAGGAAATACAAATTGCCAGATCCATTGACGGTTGGCATTGGGGTATTTGCGATCGAGGGCATAGGGTAGCATAACGGCTCCAAAACCCAGTCTTAAATCCATCTCATGCCAGCGCTTAACAATTTGCAGATGTTGAGTCAGCGGTTCAATCAACACGTCCGGTAATGGCGTGACCCGACTTTCTCTCCCACTCATTTGATTGAGAACAGCGATCGTTTCCTCGCGGGACAGGACAGTAGGTACATAGCGGGTAGTTCTTGCACGCAGAGCATCCAGATTCCAATCCGTATCCAATTGATAAACTTCGCGATACAGGAAAATTAAAGCGCTGAAGGCTTGGTTCTGAGTTGAGGCGGCAACCCGTTTGTGAATGGCAAGGTATGTCAAAAAAGCTTCAATGGCTTCAGCCCCCAAATCGCGCGGCGGGGTCATGTTGTGAAAACGGATAAACTCTTTAATCCAATGGATATAGCTTTTTTCAGTTTCATAGGAATAGTGGCGACGGCGAAATTCTTCATGAAGGCGATCAAACAGTTTCGGTGGGGTAGACGAGGTGGACATGGATATTCAGCTACGTATTCCCATGTATTAAATATTACATAAATTGTGCGCTAAAAATCTAAAAATATCCGTAGTTTTACGCGATGTGCAACTAAGTTTGGCTAAGAAAAGTCCCACTGAACGATGCTAGAA
>JBBIQC010000206.1:0-7665 GCA_037442585.1 Oscillatoriales cyanobacterium bin_317 | reverse complement strand
AATCTGGGATGGGAGAAACTGATCAGGGAACAGGCAGATTCTTAAATCTGGTCAGCTTGTAGCTGTAAAACTTTCAAGGAATGCAGACTTGCATTCCTTGTTTCTGTTGATTTCTATTTTTATTGATTAAACTCGTGCAAGTTGACGAGTTAATTGAGGAACTGGAGCTTTCCTTGGTTGTATGGCAATACCTGCAAGTCCACCAGCAGCTAACATGAAGATTGGGTTGACCATGGCATTTAGAACAGAATCAAGCATATAAAGGCAAACACATACTGCTAGAGCCGCCGCAGGAGCGATCGCTGGATTTGACCAGGTTCTGGCAGGATAACGAACACAAAACGCTACAACTGGTAAGAGGATTGAAGCCGTTAAAGATATTAAACCAAGTGCTCCATAAACCCCAAAGGCAATAATCCACATACTGTCGGTAACGGATATGTCTTCACCTATTTCATTAAAGACTCGATTTCTACCAAAACCTCCCCAACCGAAGGCAATACGCTGGCGTGCTTTCAAGCCTAAAATTTCCTCATTATCAAATCTAAATTGAAGGGATTGTACTCTTTCCTCTGGAAAGACTTGTGATATGGTGGCAATAATTTGCTTGTTTGGAAAATTACCAGAAGCACCAAGAAAGAGATACAAACAAATTCCTAGAGTGATAAACCATATTACAAGGGAGTTACGGAAACGCCATGCAATAAATAAAGCTAAGGTGCCAAGTAGAAAAAGGTTATAGGCTCCCGTAGATCTTGCGTTAATAAATGTAATTAGGAGAATGGCTATCCACAAACCGATCGGTTGATTCCAGATGCGCTTAATAATTCCCATCCTCCATAGCACAATCCCCATAATACAAGCGGCCATCATCCAGACACCCAGCATGAGACCATGTTCCATAAAGACTTGTGCTCTATATCCTCCTAATCGGAAAGATTGGGCTAAGTCTCGTCCAGTGTCCATTCCATAAACTGCCATATGAAGGCTTGAAAAAGTACGGTTTTCATACCAGATGAAAGGAATGTAAACCAACCCTCCAACGAAAATTCCGATCGCCAATTGCCTCAGACCAGCAAGATTGTTGAGATAAATCCGGCCTAAGAAATAAGGCACTCCCCAGGTTACAGTTTGAGATAAGGCTCCAGAGATAGCATCATGTGTGCCCAAATCGTTAGTCATTGAAGACATCACTGGAGAAACAATGCCCCAACATAATATAGGTATGTCAATCCAGCTAAATCTAAAAGACCTAAAGCGATCGCTGTCATAAACGGCTGTCGCTAACAGAATCCCGTAAGACGTTGCAGTCATCTTACTGTAGTCAGGTAACCCTGGAAGCTTAATTTCTGCCACTGGAAGAAAAAGCCATGCAAAGATAAAGCTGATAATCACTGCGCGTTGGGCAGGATACCGTAGAAATATATAAAACACTACAGGAATCCAACCAAACATTACTATTGGAACTAATGCATTACCACCCATGGCTTTTCAACTCTAATTGTGTTTGCTTCTACATTAATTTTGAATATTAAAAAACTGAGAGATTATGATTCCGTTACCTTAACTTGCATTTTGATCAGGTTTTCCCTGGCTAGACCCTATACGCCATTATTCATCAAGAAACTGTATGCCCCTCATGGATGGCAGTGCCCTCAGTGAATCTTCACCTACTCTTTCAAATCGCTGGATCTATTGAGACTAAATATAAATCTTAAGTGAAGTGCCAGTGGATATATTGAGAATGGATTGGGGAAATCTCTAATAATAGTTCTGATATGCTTTGATTCTAGGCATCCTGGAGGGGTTATGAGCGGAATCTTGATCTTTTGGGCAAAGCTCATTCATTGCCTAAAGCCTGACTTGAATTCACTCTGGGCGATTTGCTGAAGAGGCTATAGTAGAAGCTATCTGTATAGCCAATGGCATAGCAGTAACGGCTACCGTTTCCATCTGGGTACCTAATTCCTAACTTTCCCAAGAGACACCATGATTAGGAGAACTCCACAATCTATTGCAGGTTTAGCGCTGTCCATTGCAATTGGAGCAAACTATTCGCTGCCTGTCTTTGCCCAAGCTCCAGACGCTGTTCCCCCCACGACAGCACCTGCAAATCCTGGGCAGGAACCTGTTATTCCTGTTCCTAATAGGCTTGAACCGGGAACCCAAGTTGGTGAAGCTTATACTCTTGGCGCAGGAGACATTATCCGTGCTGATATCTTTGATGTCACACCAGAACTTGCGTTGGAGCAACGTTATACAATCTTGCCAGATGGAACGCTAAATCTTCCTTGGGTCGGCAGCGTTCCGGTGAACGGGTTGACCCTAAAGCAGGCTGCTGATGTTCTGTCTGCAAGATACAGTCGGTTTATTCGCAACCCGGTGATTACAGTGAGCCTTTTAGCACCGAGACCCTTGAAGGTTGGGGTAATTGGTGAAGTGAATCGTCCAGGGTCTTACATTATTAGCGTTATTAGTAATGAAGTGACCCAGCAAAGCCTCAACCAACGAACCGCATCGGAGGGAGGGAACCAGTGGCCACGAGTCAGTCAGGCTCTTGAGACAGCAGGGGGAATTACTCAAATCGCAAACTTGCGTGATATCACGATTCGCCGTCCGCGGGTTCAAGGTGGAGAAGACTTAATTGCCATTAACCTGTGGAAGTTTTTGCAAGAGGGAGACCTAAACCAGGATATTCTTCTGCGCGATGGAGATACCATTATCATTCCAAAAGCAGCCAAAATGGATGCGGCGGAAATGACTCAAATTGCTACCAGTAAGTTCTCGCCTGCAACCATTTCGGTGAGTGTGGTGGGTGAAGTGAATACTCCGGGTATTCTGAACCTAAAACCAAGTGCAACTCTTAACCAGGCAATTCTGACCGCTGGTGGATTCAAAGGTGGACGGGCAAACCGAAAGAAGGTCAACCTGATCCGGTTGAACCCAGATGGGACAGTAACCAGACGACAATTGCGCGTGGACTTTGACCAGAATTTGAGTGATGAAAGAAATCCACCTCTTCGGAACAACGATATTGTAGTGATTAGTCCTAACACTATTGCTCGTGTCAATGACTTTTTAACCACGGCGATCGGAGTGCCATTAACTATTTTTGGCGGTATTTCAGGCTTCAGAAATATCTTGTTTCCAGGTGGTAATTAGGTAATGTAACAGTTAACTAGGAAAGCATTCTTGAAATATAGAGATTTCAGGTTCCTTTCAACCGTCAAAGAACAGATAGAATTTTGGCTATTACCAATCGGGGTGGCATTTCAGTATCAAGGTTATGAAGTAGGTGAGGTTAGCATGCAGGCTGGACAAAATCTTCAAAATTTACCCGTGAACGGACACACCCGCTTGGAAGATCCTTCCTTAACAACTAATGACACTGGAGACTCAGGTGAGGGCAAACGCAAGGGTGGCTTAAAGCTGCGCCCATTACTAGCTACAGTGCGGCGCAATATCCCCTTGATTGCTGGTATTACAGCCGTAGCTACCGGGATTGGCTATTTGCTGTATAGCAACTCTCCTCCCATCTTTCAGGGAAATTTCTCGCTACTTGTCGAGCCAATTACCTCGCAGGCTCGCTCTACGGATCCTTATGCGATTTCCCGCGCTCAGTCAAGCGACACTACGGGTAGCAGTGTTGATTATCCGACCTTACTACAGGTTCTTCAAAGCCCTGAACTATTATCTAAAATTGCGGTGCAGATTCAGGCAGGTGGCTACAACAAAGTAACGGCAGCCTCGCTGGCTAGAGATTTAAAGAATAAGGATCTAACAGTTGAGCGGGTCGGAACTAATCTAATCGACTCTACTCGAACCCTTAATGTAGCTTATCAAGGAACCGATCCCAAGCAAGTTCAATTTGTTCTAGAAAAGCTGGCTGAAGGTTATCTCAGATTTAGTCTTGAAGATCGAAAAACCCGAATTGGGGGGGGCGTTGAATTTATTGAAGATCAACTACCTGCCTTACAACAGCGAGTCAATGCGTTAGAAGCCCAAGTTCAATCAATCCGGCAGCGTTATCGCTTTACTGATCCTTCTATTGAAAATCAGCAAGTAGCTGACCAATTAAAAGAAGTTCGACAAAAAAAATTGGATGCTGAGACTCTGTTGCGGGAACAAGCAACTTTATATGCAACCCTACAAAGACAGCTTGGATTAACACCAGAGCAAGCGCTTGCAGCGGCGGCCTTGAGCCAGAATCCTCGTTATCAAGATTTGTTGAATCAACTGAAGAAGGTTGAAAGCCAAATTTCCATTAGTCTTGCCCGTTACAACGAAGACAGCCCTGTTGTTCAGAGATTGCGGGAGCAGCAGAGAAATTTAACTCGCTTACTGGGACAGGAAACTCAGAAGAATTTGACTGAAACTTCTCCTGGTGTACCGGAAACGAGCAGAGTGGTTGCCTATCAGGATCCAACCCGGTTGGGGCTAATTCAGCAGTTAGTTCAATCGGCAAACCAAACCCGAGCTTTACAAGCAAGGACTAACGAGATTATTCGAACGGAGAATAATTTAGATCAGCGGCTAACCCAACTCCCTGCGATTATTCGCCAATACAATGCATTAACCCAACAGCTAGATATCGCCACCAAAACTCTCAACCAATTTTTGCTGCAACGGGAAACTTTAAGGGTAGAGGCTGCTCAGAAGGAAGTGCCCTGGGAAATCATTTCAAAGCCGAAATTGGTGAGCGATCCCGTTACTGGCAGGATTATTGCTGCTAGAGGCAAAAAGGCTCAACAGCTTTTATTCATGAGTGTCGGTCTAGGATTAGCTTTAGGAGTAGCGGCTGCTTTTCTGAGGGAAAAGCTGAGGAATGTCTTTGTTACCGCAGAAGATTTACAAGATGCTATCCAGCTTCCTTTTCTGGCAAGTGTGCCACTGCGGGTCGGTATGGGTAGAGATCATCTTGGAAATAAGAGTAGTGATCCTTTTTCTGAAGCCTTCAGTGCTTTGTATACCAACCTGCGATTTTTGAATCCTGGCTCTGAGGTGCATTCAGTGGCGATCGCGTCTGCAGAACCTGGGGATGGTAAGACAACGATCGCTTTGAATCTGGCTCAAACGGCAGCTTCCATGGGGCAACGAGTATTGTTAGTGGATGCTAATTTGTGTACCCCTCAAATCCATACCCTACTTGACCTACCGAATCAGAAGGGATTGGCGGATATCTTGAGTCAAAAGCTACCTGTAGAGGCGGCAATTCAGCACTCTCCATCCAGAGAAAACCTTTCTGTGTTAACAGCCGGTAATATCCAGGTGGAGTCTACTAAGCTGTTCGCCTCCAATGAGATGCAGCAGTTAATGAAGAATTTGCGCGGGATGTTTGACTTGATTATTTATGACACTCCGGCTCTCCGTGGACTCACGGATACGAATTTTTTAACTGCTCAAACGGATGGAGTCCTGATGGTTGGAGGTGTTAATAAGACAAAGCGGTCGATCTTTATGCAGGAGTTAGAAGGCTTGAAGAAATACCGTATCCCTGTGATTGGCGTGATTGCGAATCACCTGGGTAAAGGACAGGTGACATCGTACCTGTTGAATCAGCAGCCGAGTCAAGGTCAGCAAGCACATCCTGCTTTCTTTGGCAATTTGAAACAGTCTGGAGATGTTGTGCAATAGTTTCTTGGAGTGGAACCGATTAAATGCGCCTGAAGAGATATTGACATGATAGGAAGCAGCCCGAACGGGGATTACTGGTAGGTATCAGACTGATCCATTGTGCTGCCGAGTCATTCCTAATTTTGGGTTTTACTTCAGGTGTGATGGCTGACTCCTCCACTGCAACCGCTAAAGGAACACAGATTGTGCAAACTGCTGAACAACTATCACTCATTGCAACTGGCCTCTTGCTAGCGCTCGCAATCCTGTTGCTAGTCCCTGGTCTGGTTTTATATATTGAATGCATTGCAGCACTCCTTCCTGCCCGGTTGGGTAAAGGCCGATCGCCTATTCCCCGCCCAAGAATAGCTGTCCTGGTTCCTGCTCATAATGAGGAAGGGATTATTGAAGCAACTCTGATGGCCCTGCTTCCAGAGTTGTTACCCCAAGACCAGTTAGTGGTCATTGCAGACAATTGTTCTGATCAAACGGCGGCGATCGCTCGGAAGCTAAACGTAACAGTCATCGAGCGACAGGATGCCGTTCGTCGAGGCAAAGGGTATGCCTTAGATTTTGGTCTCAACTTTTTAGCTGCTCATCCGCCGGACGTAGTGGTGGTTATGGATGCCGACTGTGTGGCAGAGCCAGGTACTATTGCGAAAATTGCTGAAATGGCAGTACTGTCCCATCGTCCTGTTCAAGCAACCTATCTCCTCAAGCAGCCTCCGGTTTCGACTCCCAAGGACGCAATTTCAATGCTAGCCTTTCGGGTCAAAAACTTAGTTCGGCCTGCTGGCTTGAATCGTCTGGGGTTGCCCTGTCTCTTAACAGGTACTGGGATGGCGTTTCCCTGGTCAATTATCAAAACAGCATCTTTAGCCAGTGGCAACATTGTTGAGGATATGAACCTGGGACTAGATCTGGCGATCGCAGGCTATCCTCCCATATTTTGTAGTAACGCTGAAGTAACCAGCATTTTGCCTCAACAAGAGCGGGCTGCAAAAACTCAGCGGACTCGGTGGGAACAAGGCCATCTGGCAACAATGGTGACACAAGGGCCGCGTTTATTCACAATGGCTGTTCGGAAAGGGCGATTTGATTTATTGGTGTTGGCCCTCGATCTGCTTATCCCCCCCCTGTCACTGCTTGTTATGCTGTGGCTGGCAGGAATGACGCTGACTCTTGCCGCCACCGTATTTGGGGGGATGTCTTCCCTACCAGCGATGCTACTGGGTTTGGAAGGTCTTTTGATCCTGGTTGCGATCCTGACTTCTTGGGCGAAATACAGTCGCTCTGTATTGCCTGCCAAAATGCTACTGGCAATTCCGCTCTATCTTCTCTGGAAAATTCCCCTATATTTCAAGTTCCTGACCAAGCCTGAAAAATCGTGGATACGGACTGAGCGAGATGTAATTCGCGATCAGTCTTCACGAGAAGCCTAATTTTGAATTAGTGTCTACAACCGTCTGCTGTTGTGAATGGTGGTGAGAAGTTCGGAGTTCTTCTCTGCCAATTAGATTGAGCCTGGTAAATTCGCTAGTCCCCTTTCATGAAAATTGCCTATCTGGTCAACCAATATCCTAAGACAAGCCATAGCTTCATTCGGCGAGAGATTTTAGCGCTTGAGGCGCTGGGAGTTCCCATTACTCGCTTTTCTATTCGCTCCATCAACTCAGAGATTGTCGATGAAGCAGATCAGCAAGAAGCTGAAAAAACCCGGTACATTCTGGATGCTGGAATCCTGGGGGTGGTAGGTGGTTTGCTACGGACTTTTGTTCAACATCCCTTGCGGCTTCTAAAAACGGCCTGGTTCACTCTAAAAATTGGCTGGCGATCGGATCGAGGTGTACTGTTGAACCTGGCCTATTTAGCGGAAGCCTGTGTACTGCGGGGATGGTTAGCAGAAGCGGGTATTACCCACATCCATACCCACTTTGGCACCAATTCTGCAACTGTTGCATTATTGTGCCGATTATTAGGTGGGCCAACCTATAGCATGACCGTACATGGGCCAGAGGAATTTGATAAACCTGCTGCGATCGCTCTTTCCCA
>JBBIQC010000205.1:589-7667 GCA_037442585.1 Oscillatoriales cyanobacterium bin_317 | reverse complement strand
CTATTACCAAGGGCAGAGCCTCCCCTCCCTCCCACTTTTGTCAGTCAATCAGGAGAACGACACTCACAAGAGAAAGATTACTACAAATAACGTTTTTAATTCTTTGAAGTTCTAATGATAATCTGCTCTGCCGAATTTTCTTCTCAAAAAAACGATAGCATTCTAAAATGCCACTTGCATTTACTTGAGGTTGTGAATCTATGATTTGATGAAACATTGAACGATCGACTTGTGTGGGCTGTAATTTGTAATAATCACAGCCTTCTGCATAGCGATTAACTAAAAACCGATCATCTATTTCCGATGCCAATTTTTCTTCTGATTGTTTGGCAGTATCCCTTAGAGCAGCAAGCAATATAAAAATAGTCGTCAATCTTTGTTGCCCATCAATCAACACATACTTGCTTACCCCTTCAGGTACAGACGTAGTAGGCATTGTAACAATAGAACCCATAAAGTGCGGACGAGGATTGTCCGCTTGACAGAGTTCTACAAGATCATTCCACAATGCTTGCCACTCAGATTTCTTCCAACTATACGGTCTTTGAAAAAGAGGAACAACGTACTGCTGCGTTCCCTCAATGATTTTTTGTAGCTTGGTTTCTGAGGCTTGCATCTATTTCTATTTTCTACATTTTGATTACACTGACAAACACCCTGTCATTCTTTATAAATATTACTCCGTGTCCAGACTTAATGCCAACGATGGCGAGAGTATTACCCAGGTCTGCCGCCCAACTCTTGATTAGACAGATCCCATATGCCTATCTCCCTGATTTGGATAGATAGACAGAGTATCGTCTGCCTATGATCCCCAAACAGGTGTTTAGGCTGACTGGCATCTGCCTATGATCCCAACCGGGGCGGTTAGACAGATCTTGTCTGCCTATCCCCCTGATTTGGATGGTTAGACTGATTCCGTCTGCCTAAGATCCTCAAACAGAGGGTTAGACCGATTCCGTCTGCCTAAGATCCCGAAATCGGGGTTTAGACAGATGCTATCCATACAATAGCTCTGCCAGACAGGTAGAGGTTAAAACTTCTGTAAAGCTTAGAAACCACCTAAAAACAGATGTGCTATTTAATACGCATTCACTTCGGTAATTCCTGGGTATCTACCAATGGCAGCACCGCCCAAAAAACTCCTCGATCAGCTTCGGGAGGCGATTCGCATTAAGCACTATTCGTATCGAACGACAGAGGGGTTACGACTGCGGGTAAAAGATTTGGGTTTTGCTCAGCAGCAAATTCTCATCCGCGACACTAAAGGGGCAGAAAGCCGGATCACGACATTGCCTGAGTGCTTGATTGAAAAGTGGGTCAATTGTCATACCTTTCGACATAGCTTTGCCACCCATCTGCTGCAAAATGGTCCGGTTCCCGGTGTTACACACAGACTTTGGTGTTGGAGAAGACTTGCCTGGCGATCGCCTGGATTGCTTGCGTCCAGGGATGGCCAGGATAGCGCAACGAGAAAATATGGCTGCTACCCAGGTGGAACATTTCATCACAGACCGGGAGAATTCCAGCGACAGGCGTATTGTAAGTCTGCTGCATTTGCTGGCGTAATTCGGGAAAGTTCAGGGCAGGTAGAGCTTTGTTCACCACCAATAAGGTTTTGGGTACACCCAGTTTACGCGCCACATCCACCTCGACCGCTGTTCCCTGATAATCCTGGCTATCGGGGCGCAGCACCAGCACCAGTACATCCGAAATGACCAGGGATAACAAAGTTTCCTCATTAATACCGGGATGGGTATCGATAAATAAATAATCCAGTTTCAGTTTGCGAATCAATTCACTCAGCCCTTCATTCAGGCGGCGGGCATCATAGCCTTCTCGCAAAATTCGGGAAATATCACCAGTTTTAATGCTGGAAGGAATCAGGTGAATGCTACCTTTCGCCCCAAATAAACCTTGTTTCTGCATCAAGATCGGACTTACATCACAGGCCGTTTGTTCAATCCGGCAGCGGCCCCAGAGAAAGTCATTCAAGGTGAAGGTAATGGCTTCCTCCTGCAACCCAAACAGAACATGAATCCCAGGGGATTGAATATCGGTATCCACCACCCCTACTCGTTTCCCAGAACGGGCCACTAGCGTTGCCAGATTACTCGTAATGTTGGATTTGCCAGTACCACCGCGAAAAGAATGTACAGAAATAACGTGACACACAGTAATAGCTCCTTGCTGAGTAATAGGTTTGACTTAATAGAGAATGGAATGATGATCGGTAGGTGGGTAGGTGAGTGGATGAGTGGGTGAGTGGAGGTTTTTCACCATCACATGCTCCCGTTATCTGATCATGCCATCATCACCTTATCTCGTTATCCCCTCACCGCTTTCCTTACTCATTCGCCGCTTTCCATTGGTTGCGAATGTTTTGCGCTTCTCGTTGAATTTTTTGGAAAGATTCGGAATCTTCGATCTCGGCAACCTGTCTGGCACGTTTGGTTTCATCAATTTGTATCCGTAGTTTTTGCACTTGTTCTCTCAGCTTTTGCTCACGAATATAGACTTCGTGCATCATGTTCTGAAAGACTCGTCCCAGGTGTCCCAGTTCGTCTTTGCGTTTGGCGATCGCTACCAGTCGCTTTTGTTCAAATTCAGCCGCTTCTTCGGCATTGATGCTGTTGGTACTGATTTTTTGGGCCAGTTGCGCCAGGGGCTTAATTGGTTGAATCATGTTCCGTTGCAACAGGTAGTTAATCAACAGAATCACGATCGCAAAGATGGCGATGAAAATGCCAATAAATAATATGAATGCATGATGGGCGCTTTCAAACAGTTGCTTCGCTGGCACATAAACAATTTGCGTGCCTAAAATCTCGTTGAGTTGCCAGCCGAATCCATTTTCCCGTCCATAGGAAGCAATATGGCTCTTGGGAGCTTTTTCTGGGGTACTGTGGCAGCGCAAACAGGATGTATCCTTGATTGACAATGGACGGGCGCTGTAAAACATTTTTTCGTCTGCGATCGTGCGAAATCCAGACAAATCTTTCAGATCCGGACGATCGCGGAATTGTTCGACCAATTTAGCTTCAAACGGATCCATCTTATCTCGCAGATTGGTGGGATTACTCATCGCATCTTTGTAGAACAGATCCCTATACTCTGGATTTTTTCGTAGCGTTTCAAAGATTTCTCGCGCCGCAAAACTAGGAATTGCTTCTGGAGTAAATTTAGCTTCAGTTTCGACTTTTGGCAGCAATAAAGGATTGACATGGGTACTGGTATAGGTACGAATTGCTGTCACCATTTCGGCCAGTACCTGACTGCGGTAATTCACTTCGGCAGCTACTTTTTGCTCTAGTGCTTGAGAGAGTGCCAGACTACTGAGAATAATGGCACTGATAAACACGAGTGAAAGTAACAAAGTGAATTTAGTGGCTAATTTAGAAGACCCAATCATAGTGGCTCCTGGTTTTATCAATTAACAGGGCTGCTTTATTGATACTGCGATCGCTTCAGAAAAACCAGTCCTACAGCCATTTTCACGACTTTCGTAGCACTCCCAAAGGTGGCCCTCCGCCGATCGTGGAGATAACCGAGCGATCGACTCAACGAAAGTCGTAGTGCAATTCCCTATTTCGCTGAGGTGCAATCCACGACGTTTTTCAGTGTTTTTCCAGGTGTCGATTTCCTATTCTGAGATCACAAGCGAGAAACGAAACGACAAACAAACCTAACCGAATCGCCTTCTCACTGTATAAACCTACTACACCTAAAAAGGAACACCAAATCATGGAAAGCAAGAACGAAGTAATGGAACTGTCTGCCCAAGAACTGGATAGCGTTGCTGGCGGTGCCATCCGTGCAGATGTCGCTAAAGTTGACAACCTCAAAGATTCCCAAATCAGCCTGCTGACAGCTACCCGTGAAGGGATCACCAGCTTCAACGCCCAGTCAACCGATGACTTCTCGGCTTTCATTGCTGAATTCAACCAAACTGGCGAACTCGGCAAGTAATTGCACTGCGATAAGGAATTCCACTAAACAACCTGGAATTCCTTCCCCTACCAAATTCATTGTTCACTAATCAACCCACAAACAAGGAAACTAAATCATGGAAAGCAAGAACGAAGTAATGGAACTGTCTGCTCAAGAACTGGATAGCGTTGCTGGCGGTGCCATCCGTGCAGATGTCGCTAAAGTTGACAACCTCAAAGATTCCCAAATCAGCCTGCTGACAGCTACCCGTGAAGGGATCACCAGCTTCAACGCCCAGTCAACCGATGACTTCTCGGCTTTCATTGCTGAATTCAACCAAACTGGCGAACTCGGCAAGTAATTGCACTGCGATAAGGAATTCTACCAAGTGTGGAATTCCTTATCCACTCTAGCTGGTCGGTCACCATTAGTCCCATATCACGAGGAAACCAAACCGTGGAAAACACGAATGAAGTAATGGAATTATCTACTCAAGAACTCGATAGCGTTGCTGGTGGTGCTATCCGCTTTGACATCGCTGAGGTTCAAAATACACAAGAGTTGCAATCCAGCAAGCTGATAGCCAACCGTAATGGCATCATCAGTTTTAACGTCCAGTCAACCGATGACTTCTCGGCTGCCATTGCCGAATTTAACCAAACTGGCAAACTTGACCAGTAATTTCAAGCTGATTTCTAATCTAAACCAGATCCAGCTAGAGAACGGTCGTTTTCCTACAAGAGAAACTACGGTTCTGGACTTGGACAAGGTTTAGTTCAAGCAATCCTGATTAGTTTGAGCTAGCTGACAGAAAACGAGGGGCTGTTCAAATCCTGGATTGAGGATTAGCCCCTCTATTCATTCAACTCTGTCACACAAGGAGTACTTATGCCATCTCACGAAATGATGCCACCCGATGGCGAGAATGACCGGGAACAATCGTACAGTATTGAACTTTCTGAAGAAGATCTGGATCAGGTATCGGGAGGATTGAACTTATTTTTCACTGGAGCTTCCTATGAGGAAAACAATGTGTTTTCAAGCAGTCGATCGAGACGGCGCTCCAGACAAAATAGCTTCCGCACCCAAAACATCAAAACCAGTGGCTTCCAACTCTTCGTCACCGACGCTTCTCCAGGAGATCTGGAAAGCCTGAGTAATCTCTTTAGCTCTCTGAAACGGATCACCGGTTCGTAAATGAGATCCAGTTCTATTTTTGGAAGAACTGACAAACCAACTCCCCACTTCTGTTAAAAAGGATGTGTGAATTATGACAGAAGTTCTACTTAAAGAACTTAGTAATGGCGATATTGATTGGATGATGGTCACGGGGCACCGATCGCACATTGCCGCAGGCACTACCCTGATCCGCCAAGGTGAACCCGTGAAAGCGCTCTATATTCTCCTGGAAGGGTCACTCAGCGTCACCGTTTCCCAGCCCGATGACAACCCGATCGGTCGTGCCTTTGCGGCTCTGGAAGGGGGAGAAATGACGGGACGGGAAATTGCTCGTTTAGCCGATGGAGAAATGGTCGGAGAACTGCCATTTCTAGACTCCTACCAGGCATCTACCACTGTTAAAGCCCTGCGCGACTCCCTGATTTTGACTATTCCCCAGCCGGAATTGATGGCAAAATTACGCAGCGATACCAGTTTTGCCGCCCATTTCTACCGGGCGATCGCAATCCTGTTGGCCGATCGCTTAGAACGCATGGTACGGCAAGTGGGATACAGCACCACTGTAATGTGTCAGCCCCAGTTACGCGAAATCCTATTTATTTTTGCCGAACTGCATGACAGCGATATTGGCTGGATGATTGGCGCGGGTCAAGCCACCCGCATTCCTGCAGGCACGGTGCTGATCCAGGGGAACCGCCCGGTGGAAGCCCTTTACATCCTCATGGATGGCAAAATGATTGCCGCTGTAGATGATGCCGACAGCAGCCCCTTGGCCCGCGCCTTTTCAACTCTGGAAGATGTCCCCACTGCTGTCACATCCGACCGGGAGTTTGCCCGTCTGTCCAGAGGGGACATTGTCGGAGAAACGCCCTTTCTGGAAGCTACTCCTCCAGCAGTCACGGTGAAGGCCGTTGAGGATTCTCTGGTGTTATCAATTCCGCGATCGCGGTTAGCGGCCAAACTGCTCAGTGATGTTGGTTTTGCCTCCCGCTTCTACCGCGTATTAGCGATGCTGCTGGCCGATAAGCAACAGGGCATCATCAGCCGCCTGGGCTACGGACGACTCACCTACAGTTCGGGGCAATCTCTGGATGAAGCGATGGTGTATCAGGACGAGCTCAGTTCCGGGTTTCTGGCTCAGGTGACACTGGCAGGTACCAAATTTGACTGGATGTTGAAACAAGTTCGTGGCAATTAAAACAAATCCCCTAGCACAGATAAGGGTGACAGTATGGTAACTCACAACAATAATCTATTTCGTAAAGAAGCCCTCGATCGCCTCTCCTCTCCCGAACGGTTGGATCAACTGATGCAGGTTGTGCATCCGAAAAAGTGGATTCCGCTCACGGCAATGGGAGCCGTCATTACAGCCGGACTCCTGTGGAGCGTATTGGGTCGGATTCCCATCACCGTTGCCGGACAAGGTGTCATTGTCTACCCCAGTAAGGTTGCGGCTCTGCAAGCCCCCAGCACTGGACAGATTCTCACCTTAAGTGTGCGGGTTGGCGATCAGGTCAAGAAAGGCCAGGTGATTGCCACCATTGACCAGACAGAATTGCAAAAGAATCTGCAACTGGCTCGCACCAAACTCACCCAACTACTGAATCAAGATCGCAACGCCAACCTGATACAAAGCCAACGTAACAGTGTCGATCGCGATGCCATACAGCAACAACGGCTCGCCTTACAACAGAGTTTATCGGCCACCCAGGCTGTCACCCCTATTCTGCGTGAAAAAGGATTGGAATCCATTCGTCGGGAACGCGACACGCTCCAGCAACAATTACAAACGGCCCGCGATTTACTGCCCACCTTCAAGAAACGGTTTGATAGCCGCCAGCAATTGTTGCAAGAAGGAGCATTGTCTGCTGATGCCGTACTCCAGTCCCAACAGGAATATCTGAGCGGAAAAACTAAAATTGATCAATTAGAATCGGATCTTGAAGGTGATATTGACCTGCGTGGGTTC
>JBBIQC010000205.1:0-579 GCA_037442585.1 Oscillatoriales cyanobacterium bin_317 | reverse complement strand
AACGGCAATACCTGCAAAACTTAAATCAAGTGAAAGACTTAGAAGCCCAGATGAGAACCCTGGACAGTAAAGTCATCACTCAGTTGGAACAGGATTTAAACAACACCACCAATCGGAAAAAAGAAATTCAGGAAACCCAGCGCACGATCGCTCAACTGGAATCGCAGCTAAAAGGCAAAAGCGAGATCATCAGTCCTTACACGGGACGAGTCTTAGAACTTTCCGCGCTACCGGGACAGACATTAGCCGAAGGAGCACGAATTGGCACGATCGAAGCTCAAGATGCCTCCAACAAGCTGATGAGTGTGGCCTTTTTCCCAGTCAGTGAAGGCAAGAAAATTCGACCTGGGATGAAATTGCAAATTACGCCCTCTACCGTGAAGCGGGAACGATTTGGCGGCATTGTCGGTAAGGTCACTACGGTTTCTGCCTTCCCGGTGACGAAAGAAGGAGCGGCGAGTGTTGTGGGTGGAACAGAACTGTTGCAGGGAATGGCATCTCAGGGACCGCAACTGCAAGTGTCTGCCGAACTGGAAGCTGATCCAGGCACCCCCAGTGGCTTTCGCTGGTCGTCGTCCA
>JBBIQC010000204.1:0-7683 GCA_037442585.1 Oscillatoriales cyanobacterium bin_317 | reverse complement strand
CCCCTCTCACTTACCTGCCGGCAGGCGGATTCGAGTTTTGCTTATCTGTCGTCGAGGCTGGGCGACTGCCTGTGTTGCGGACGTTCATAATCTTGCTGAGCAGATCGAACCAGAAGGGGGCACCCATAGAGATTGCCAACCCACTAATGAGCCAACCCATCGCCATTCGAGGAATGCTCCAGGGTCTTTTCAGTGCAACCTCACTCACAATGGCAATCGGATTAGGAGATTCAGTAGAGGGCTTCTGATCTGGGTGTGACGGGGGTAGGCAATCTCTGTAAAATTGTTGCCACTCCTGAATGTTGGCAGTTACTACTCCGGTTTGGTCAGTGGGGGGATTGGCCCCCTCAGTGGCAGGGAGTGAGGGGCTGGGCTGAGGTGGTGTAATCGCAGGATTGTCAGGGGGCGTTGCAGTAGGACTGCTCACTGGATTAGCCGCAGCAGGGTTGGATGTAGCCGTCTGCGCTTGGGGAACGCTACATCCAAACTGTTGCCTCAGGTTGGTTGGAGTCCATTGGATAGGTAGGGCAACCTGTTCCAGCACAGGAGCAGTTTTCTGCACTAGAGCCTTTAAATCGGGAGGATTGTTCCCCTGAGACACTCCGGAGGGTGATTGGGTGACTTCCCCTGCGTTTTGCGTAATCGCCTGTCGTAAATCTTCATCGACCGACAGCCGGGACATGATGTGAAAAGTATCAATGTTGATGATCAGAGCTATCAGGATACCAATGGCGATCGCGACCAATCTGGCATTCCGTTTGTAAACCCCAGAGGCCCGACTCATGGAGCGATCGAACCAGACAGACACTTCTTCCCTAAACTGATCCAGTTGCCTTTCCGTTTCCTGTACTTTGACGTAGGCGCGTCGAGCCAGAATCGCAAGGCTTTGCTTAACCTGGGGGGGCACCCGGCTTAAAAAGTCTTGAATCTGATCATAGGTTTGATAGTTCTTGTAAATCTTGCGTTGATCCAAAGACAGGGTATTCAGGGCCGTGTTGATACACATCTGGCGCTCTTCATCAAACAACTTGCTGAGGGAATGTTTGACATCAGCGATGAGGGTGGCATCATCCAGATCCTGCCATCGCTTCACAAACGATCGCTTCAGTTCCGCTGGAGAAAAGCGGTTTGGATCCCGAATCGGGTGAGCGAGCACATGATAATCGTAAGTATCTTTGTCTGAGCTAAACAGCCGTCCCAGGCCGTTTGATGCTGAGGCAGTCTCTCCGTTTTGCAGTTGATCGGCAATATTTTGGATGACTTTCAAAATAATTTGGTGGTATTGTTTCCACCCTTGATCTTGATAAGTTTGTCGATAGATCTCCTGCTCTTTTGGAGGGAGCGTCCTTAAAACTTCTTCTACCTCAGTTTGATACTGGTCACTGAGCAAATCCTCTATGGTAATGGGTTGGGCGATCGCAGAAGCAGCGGGCATACTGGTCATTCCGAAAGCCAGAGGATCGGTTTGGTCTGAATTAGCCGCACTTCTAGTTCTGGCTAACTCATTCACTTTTGAGGCGATCGTCTCCCAAACAGGTCTAATTGTTGTCGCTTGGCTACCGGCTTGATAAGCCGCTCTGGCATCTTGGAATGCGCGTTCAATCTCTTCATAGGTCATACTGCTGCGGTCAAATACTTCCGCAATTTCCAGCAGATTGGGTCTTAACTTACCAGAAGCGATCGCCCGCGCACTGTTTTCGCCGAAAGTGCTGGTATCCAGAGCTTTCAAACGCTTGTGGAAGTAATCCAGTTGTTTCCTTTCAAAATCTTGTTGGGACTTGGCTGCAGCACCAGTCGCTATCTGGGGATCTGCCGCTGGAATCTTTTCTCCCACCTGGCTAATAAATAGCTTTAACCCCTCCTGCATCCGCTCAACACAAGTCCGGATGTTGACCTGACCCGCTTTGAAATCCATCAGCAGATCGTCATATTCCTCTACCAAGGCGACAAAGTCGGGATTGCGATCATCCAGAGTCAGAATAGCATTGGCCGTTTCTCCTATAGTCTGAGGAGCTTCAGCTAAGGCTCTTGCTTTTTCTGCCAGAACGCGGATCCCGCCCTTTTCCCAGTTATCTTTCTGCTCAAATTCCTGAGCGGAAGGAATGTGGATGGTACGTTTTACAGTATCTGTGTCTGGATCTGCGGTTTCTTCAACCGTGTATAACCCCACGATGCGCCCGATAAATTTTTCCAGCCGGATTTCGGTTAACTTGCCAATTAAGGAAGCCATTCCCACCTGCTCTAACAGGCTGGTGGCAAAGGTTTCCGATGAAATATAAGAGGGGGCGGTTTTATTGTCTCCAAAAATTTTACTTTTGCCGTAAAAAATCTGATAAACGGCCTGTCCTAAGCGCCCAATGAATCCCCTGGAACTTTGGTTAATGTTTTTAATTAATGGGTCGTTGTAGATAGCTTCGACAAAGCCCGCCACCCGATCGCTGTCTTGAGTGCCGTATCCCCCAGCTATCAGGTTTTGAATTGAGTCTTTCAGGTGCTTGGCCCGCCACTGCAAGAGCGCCGCCAGCAGTTCTTGAATTTCAGACGCAAGCAAACTCGCGATCAGAAAAATGAACATCAGCCCGATCGCAATATCCAGAATGACAGGTAGATTCATACAGCGTTGCCTCAGTGATGGACTGCACCCTACTCAATGCCGTTGCCTCCCCAGTCTGTTGTCTAATTTTCAGGCCAAGACACCAGACTAATTTTTACCGGAAGCATTTGGTACTATAGAGTGCTCTGTATCCAAAACTGCGGCCAGCTTCATAAATTTAAACCAAATTGTTTTGTTGGTGGCAGAGCCGTTCCGCCGGAACGGCTCTACCAGGGTTAAAAGGGAATGTCGTCCAGATTAGGTTCAGAGATGGGATTGGCCGCCGGGGCCGCAAAGGTGGAAACTGGAGACTTTGCTTTGGGAGAACCATTGGCCCGAGGAGCTGTTGTTCCCTGATGCCGTTGAGCAGATGGGGGACTGGCTACAGGTGTTTCGCTGGCAACCGTAGCGGCGGTCCAGGTAGTGTCCCCTGGCAGGCGATGGAGCCGTTGGGCCGTTAACTCAGCCCGCTTTTCTTTAAAGCCTTCGGGACGATCGATCGTATTCATGTTCAGGCGACCTTCGATGATTACGCGATCGCCTTCGTGGTAGTTGGCTTGAATTTCCTGTGCCAAATTGCCCCAACCAACCACTTTCAGGGTGGCAGGCGGATCTTCAGGACGAGAGCCAGGAAACTGCACCATCATTTCAGCAATCGGGGTTTGGGTGTCAGAGGTGTAGCGGAGTTCAGGATTTTGAATAATGTCCGCCATGAGGATGCAGTGGTTCATAAGGCAAACTCCTAAAGGAGCAAAATAGTACAAATGAATTAAATTTCTGGTCTGGAATAGATTCTAACAGTGAATTATCGATCGTGAGTAGGCTTAGAACGAAGTTTCTGCATAAATGGCGTTTTCGGCTCTGGCTTCTTCCTGATCGACGAATTCTTGCACCCGGATGCGGTATTCTCGCAGGGTTTCATCCACCCAACTGCGATCGCTGCTGTTGGCAAAAATATGTACCAGGGGTTCTCCGGCATCGGGTAGAATCAGCACCCAGCCATCGTGTTGATAGCTGAAGATTTTCACCCCATCCACCAGTTCCAGACACTCCACGGGATGGGTTTCTACCAATCGCCGCATCAATGCCCCCTTCGCCGACCAGGGACAGCGAACGGTATAGGTTTTGTGACTGACACGCGGCAGTTCGGCCCGGATCTGACCCAGGGTGCGTTCTTGAATGGTGAGTAATTCAATAATCTTGCCGATACAGAACATGGCATCAAAGCCGGGATGGAGATGGGGAAAAATGAAGCCCATATCGCCGCTGCCACCCAGCACCACATTGGGACTGGTCTGACAGGCTTCCATCAGCGCGGTTGGATTGGCTTTGGTACGAACGACGCGACCATCATGACGACGGGCAATTTGTTCCACGGCACTGGAGGCATGAACGGGGACGACCACCGTACCTCTGGGATGTTGAGCCAGCATGATCTCGGCCATCAGCGCCGTCAGCATCTCGCCCCGAATCGGACTACCCGCTTCATCTACCAGCATCAGTTGTTCACCATTGGCATAGACCTGTACTCCAAAGGTGGCTTTCAGCGCCTCTACCACATGCCCCAACTGGCTCAGGAGCGCTTCCCGATCGGTATTGGTGGACACCATCTGATTCAGGCTGGCATTCAGAACTACGGCATCACAGCCAAATTTCGCCAGAATCTGCGGCAACACGGCTCCAGAAACCGCGTAGACATAATCAATCACCACTTTGGAACTGCTGTGGCGAATGGCTTCTACGTTCAGATGCCGTTCAAAGTTGATGCCGTAGATGTCAATGACCTGATTCGCGTAGGCCATTGTGCCAATCTCGTGCATCTGAGCGCGGCGGAAGTCTTCTTTAAAGTAGGCTCCCTCAATTTTCTTTTCCCGTGCCTTGGAAATGTTGATGCCTTTATGGTCGAAAAATTCAATCAGAATATGGTCGGCTCGATCGGGATGCACCCGGACATGAATACCTCCGGCAATCGAGAGGGAGGGCACGATCGATCGGGCAACGGGAATAGCAGTCGCCTCCAGGTTTTGAATATTCACGCCAACCGACATCAACCCGGCAATCAGCGATCGCGACACCATCTGAAAAATGGTCCGCTGATCACGGGAAACGGTGACATGGGAACCGGGCTTCAATGTGGAACCGTAGGCTGCTCCCAACTTGACGGCAAATTCTGGAGTAATGTCGATATTGGCCAGTCCCGATACGCCCCGTTGACCAAACAAATTCCGGTGAGCAGTCTGTCCCCAGATGAGATTGATATTCAGAATGGCACCCGGTTCTACTTTCTTGTTGGGCCAGACTCGCACCGATGGACTTACCTGGGCCTCTTCCCCGATCGTCGATAGCGGCCCCACTACTGCTCCTTCCAGCACATGGGCGCGGCGATCGACGCGGGTGCCTCTAGCAATCACACAGGCCCGGAGATGGGCTTCTTCTCCGATGATGGCTCCATTCCAGATGATTGGACGCTTCAGGTTGGCATCGGCTCCGACCGTGACGTTATCTCCCAGCACCGTGCCGCCATCGATTTGTACTCGTGGGCCAATGCGACAATTGCTGCCAATCAATACGGGCGGCTCAATTCGGACAGAGGGGTCGATGTAGGTGTTCTGACCTTTCCAGATGCCGGGAGACAGTTCTTCGTAAGCGAAGTCCAGTTTGACTTTGCGGTACAGACCATCGTAGTGCGCTTCCCGGTAGACATCTAAATGTCCAACATCGCACCAGTAGCCCTCGGCAATGTAGCCATACATGGGTTCCCCTTCTGCCAGCAACTGAGGAAACAGATCCTTGGAAAAGTCGGTTTCCTGGTTCTCGGGCAGGTAATCCAGCACTTCCGGTTCCAGGATGTAAATGCCCGTATTCACTGTGTCAGAAAAAATTTCACTGCTGGAAGGTTTTTCCAGAAACCGGCTGATACGATAATTTTCATCGGTAATCACCACGCCGAATTCCAGGGGATTAGGAACACGGGTGAGAACTAAGGTGGCTTTGGACTTGTGGGCTTTGTGAAAGGCGATCGCGGCTCTTAAATCAAAATCAGTAATACTGTCGCCGCTGATCACCAGAAATGTATCATCCAGCAGTTCGGCAATATTTTTGACGCAGCCCGCTGTTCCCAGAGGTTGGTCTTCTTCCACGGCATAAGTCATTTGAATCCCAAAGTCACTGCCGTCCTGAAAGTAATCTCGCATCACATCCGGCAGGTAGTGCAGGGTGGCAATGACTTCGTCGATGCCGTTCAACTTCAGCAGATTGATGATATGTTCTGCGATCGGGCGATTCAGCACAGGCACCATCGGCTTTGGGAGGTCGCAAGTCAGTGGTCGGAGCCGGGTTCCAGATCCTCCTGCCATCAGAACTGCTCGCATAAATCCTCATCCTTCATGGTTATCTAAAGTGGGGTGTAATCAGGAGCGGAATGGGCACCCGTGCTTTCAACCCATTGCTTATCTGAACCTAATTTTTGATCTAAGAGCAGGGTCAGATCTGGTCGCCAAACTTCATACCTTGTTACACTTGGGGTGCCGTTCAACCAGTCCCTGTAAGTAGGATAGAACAGTACTCAAGAGACTTGCTTGATTCGTAGGGAAGGATTCAACAATGGAACTGTTAGGTTTTCTAGCCTTAATTATTTACGGTGGCGGAATTTGGAAATTTTGGACGGGCTTTAACCGGACGAACTTTAGCCAGGGGCGATTGTATTTAGCCTTACTGTGGCCCGTTCTGGTGTTCAATAAATCCTATCGGCAGAACTTCACGAAAGCCTTAAAAGGTTAAGCGCCCATGCCTGAGAAACGCCCAGATCCCCGCAATGCAGCATCTAACAGTGGTTTTGAGGTCTTGCGCGATCGCCAGGATTGGGACAGTCTAGTCAATGCTGTCGCTGCCCGCTTTAACCGGGACTATCAGGGGATTAAACCAGAGTTGCCGGAAGAAGTGAAAGCGATGCCGATTTATCAAGAGCAGGTGTCCGGCCTGTTACAGGCCAAATTAACTTCTCCCTTCTGGCAACTGGCCAAACCGCAAAAGAATCAACGCTGCCTGGATATAGGCTGTGGGGTGGGCTTTCTCATCTATGCATGGCGAGAGTGGGAAGCGTTATTTTACGGGCTGGAAATCAGCACTGTGGCGCGGGATGTGTTGAATGCGCGAGGCCCTCAACTGAACTCCAAGCTGTTCAAGGGAGTGGAGTTGGCAGCAGCCCACCAGATGCCCTATGAGGCCAACCAGTTTGATCTGGCAATTTCCACGAATGTCAGTTGTTATTACCCGATCGCATACTGGGTGGAGGTACTGGCAGAAGCCAAGCGAGTATTAAAGCCCGGTGGTTTTTTTGTCTTTGATGTGGTGGATCCGGAACTATCTACTTCCGAAAACTGGGCGATTTTGGAAACCTATGCCGGTACGGAAGTCTTTTTAGAACCGCTGGCGAACTGGAAAGCGGCAATCCAATCAGCGGGCGGAAAAATTGTGAAAACTCTTCCGGGTGAAGTATTTCAGCTTTATAAGGTAGGATTTTAGTGCCCTTTTGAGAAGGTAAATTGAGTGCCTTTCATTTATCAACGAACAGTTCAATTTCACGATACCGATGCTGGCGGAGTGGTATATTTTGCCAATCTACTGGCCATGTGTCACGAAGCCTACGAAGCCTCCCTCTCCGCTTCCGGGATGGATTTGCGGCGGTTCTTTAGTCCGGCAGAGGAAGTGTATCCGATTACCCACGCGGAAGTGGACTTTTTTCGGCCCCTATTCTGTGGCGATCGCTTAACGATTCACCTCAATCCGCGTCAGGTGCAGTCCTCAGAGTTTGAAATCCGCTACAAGGTTTACTTAACCGATGCGCCAGAGAAGCCCGTTAGCGAAGCTATGACCTGGCATATTGCGGTAGATGCCACTACGGGTACTCGCAAGAATCTGTCGCAGCCGATCATGCACTGGTTGTCTCAGTACAGTGATGGTCAGCCAGCGCGGGGCAATGGTCAGCCGCCCAAGCCCTTAAATGGGCCTGATTGATTTTCCCCTGAGCATTACGCGGCAGAGATGCCATAGCAATCCAGTGTTTGGGATGTTTGAACTTACTGAGCCGG
>JBBIQC010000203.1:0-7691 GCA_037442585.1 Oscillatoriales cyanobacterium bin_317 | reverse complement strand
CCATTCAAAGTGATTACCGAACTGGAACTACTTAATTTCCAGGGGAAATTTCAGCATATTGTGACGGATACGAAAGCCCGACCGGAGCGGGATGACTTAAAAGTTCTGCTGAACACTGTACATTTAATCGTCCTACCCACTCCTCCCAATGGTGATGATCTAAGAGTGACGACTAATACAGCACGCATTCTGCAGGAGTTGGGCAGCACAAAGCACAAGGTTTTGTTGACTAAAGTTCCTACTCATGCCGCAGCAACTGATGAGCAAGATGCCAGAGCACTCTTGAAGGCTCAAGATATTCCCGTTTTCCGGGGCCGGATTCGCTTCTACAAAGCCTACGACAAGGCATTTATTGCAGGGATTCCGGTATTTCAGGTGAAGCGAGACAGAAACGCAAAGTTAGCCTGGGGAGACTATCAAGCGGTCATTAAAGAGGTATTCAATGAGCAGTAGATTGGAAAGTTTGGCTGGATTACTGTCGGTGGAACCGATTTTGTCTGCAGACGTTTTGCAGACAGAACCGGAAGCCCAGGAAGGGCAAGTTCTCCAGGAAGTACCTTCTCTCAACGGTAATGCGCCTGTTCTGGTTCCCTTAGCTAAGATTAAGCCCTCTCCCTTTCAACCCCGTGCTTTCTTCAATCAAGATAAGATTGACAAGATGGCGGCTTCGTTTCGTAAGTATCTGGAAGCGGGAGATTATCCAAAAACAGCCATTTTGGTACGCCCTGTTGCAGATTCCTATGAATTAATTTTCGGCGAACAGCGTAAGATAGCTCATGAGCGGGCTGGTTTCACAGAGATTCTAGCGTTTGTAGATAGCTCGATTAGCGATCAAGAATCAAGAGAACTGGCGCTGACAGAAAACTTGCTGCGGGAAGATTTAAACCCAGTCGAGAAAGCCGATGCGATTTTGAGCCTTGCTGCTATCCGTATTCAAGCCACTTCTACTGAAGTCAAACAGCTACTAGATAAAGCCGCCAACGATCGCAAGCAGGGCACGGATAACGTTACACGTACTCCCCAGTGGCAGAGTTTGGAAGCATTTTTCCAGGAGTTGCCGGATCGACTTAGCCCTGAGAGCTTTCGCACGAACTACTTACCCCTCCTCAACCTCCCTCCCGATATTTTGAATGTCCTCCGGGAAGGCAAGCTGGAATATACTAAGGCCAAAGCGATCGCGGCATTGAAAGAAAGCAAACAGCGACAACAACTGCTGCGAAAGACAATTGAAAATAACCTGTCAATTCGAGAGATTCGTGCCCAGGTTCGTACAATTAAGGAAGCAGGCCAGATCCCCGATGCAAAGCGTCTACTTTCACAGCGACTCAGTCAACTCAACCAGCAACTTAAAAAAAGCACGATATGCGATGATGCAAAGCGTTTACGCAAGCTGGAATCCCTGCTGAGTGATCTGGAACAGCTACTGAGCCATTAGGGATCGAGATACGACATATCCAGTCAATTGTTTACGATCGCGAGTAACAGACAACATCGAATTGGAGGAGGCTACTATGGTTGAAGCGCTGAACCCTCAACTGATCCAGGCCCTGTGCCAGTCAGCAACTCCTCTGACAAACACCGCCCAGGACTATGACTCTCTCCTGGACTTAGTTGGGGAGGCCCGGTTTGTGCTGATTGGCGAAGCGTCCCACGGCACCCATGAGTTTTACGACCGACGGGCAGAAATGACTAAACGGTTAATTCAGGAAAAGGGATTCACTGTTGTCGTTGTGGAAGCGGACTGGCCTGATGCCTACCGGGTCAATCGTTTCGTGCGAGGCATGGATCATGACCCAACCGCAGAAGAGGCGTTGCGAGGGGGCTTTCAGCGGTTTCCTACCTGGATGTGGCGCAATCTGGATGTTCTCAGGTTTGTGACCTGGTTACGCCAGTTCAATGATGCGTTGCCCACTAACCACCCCAAAGTTGGCTTCTATGGGCTGGATCTTTATAGCCTATATGCCTCCATCGCCGAGGTGATCACTTATCTGGATCGGGTTGATCCGGAAGCGGCCAATCGTGCTCGCTACCGTTACTCCTGCTTTGAACACTTTGGCACGGACTCCCAACTCTATGGCTATGCGACTAGTTTTGGTCTGGCCCAGTCCTGCGAGGATGCAGTGATCAATCAATTAGTAGAACTGCAACGGCAGCAAGGGGAATACGTGCAACGAGATGGTTGGGTGGCAGAAGACGAGTTTTTCTATGCCGCACAAAATGCCCGCCTGGTAAGGGATGCAGAAGCCTATTACCGCTCCATGTTCCGGGCCAGCGTCGGGTCGTGGAATTTGCGCGATCGCCACATGGCGGAAACCATTGATCAACTCGTTGACTACTTCGGCAGACAGGGAGATCCCGTTAAAGTCGTAGTTTGGGAACATAACTCTCACCTGGGCGATGCACGGGCCACTGAGATGGGCAAACGGGGAGAATGGAACGTTGGCCAACTGGTGCGCGAACGGTATGGACGAGATGCGATTCTGGTAGGTTTTACCACTTATACAGGGACGGTCACCGCCGCTTCTAACTGGGATGAGCCAGCCCAACTGAAATATATCCGTCCGGCACTTCCGGGAAGCTACGAAGACTTGTTTCATGCCACTGGGATACCTCAGTTTATGCTGAACTTGCGGCAAGATAATGCATCTGTCAGGGGACTGCAAAAGCCCCGTCTGGAGCGGGCGATCGGCGTGATTTACCACCCTGAAACCGAACGGTTGAGCCACTACTTCTATGCCTCGTTACCCCAACAATTCGATGCCGTGATTCATATTGATGACACTCAGGCTGTAGAACCGTTGGATCAGTGGGCAGAACTGGGGCCAGGAGAAGCTCCAGAAACCTTTCCGTCAGCTCTCTGAGCAGTAAACATCAGAAATAGCACGCGATCGCTCGCTGGCATTGAAGACGATCGCTCAAGACTATCGAAAAGACTTAATTTTGGAGGGAACGTAAAGCACTACACCTGGTCAGTGCCTGGGCGAGCGAACATCGACTGGTCTTAGCTCAAGCAAAAGTGTCAGACAAATCGAACGAAATAACAGTGATTCCGGCATTGTTAACGTTACTGGATCTTCTGAGTTGACTGATGGAATTGTCTAGCATCGTGACTAAGTCCAGTTGCCAGGATCCATATAGCCCATGGAATCGAGATACCCAGGCCCTGCAAATGCCAACATCTTTCGCCAAAATTCCCTGCCATGGGGAATTGAACCTTTAATTCTGAGTTTCCTTCAAGTGCTCTGCAACTTCCCGGTACAAATTGATGATGTGGCTGTCTGCCAGACTGTAGTAAACATTGCGGCCTTCCTTGCGGTAATCCACCAGTCGCATGGCTCGCAGAATCCGCAACTGATGAGATACGGCAGACTCGCCCATCTTCAACCCGGCTGCCAAATCGCAAACACACATCTCCTGACGGGCTAAGGCTGAAAGTAGTCGCAGGCGGTTGGGATCGGCCAATACACCAAAAAACTCTGCCATTAACTTGGCTGCTGGCATGGACAGAATTTCCGACTGTACCTGGCGCACGGTGTCCAGGTGTACGAGCGGGGGATCGCAACCAGGGACTTCGGCATCCGGGAGCGGTGGATTAGGACGGTTTCGTTTCGGCATCGCGGTCTAGAAATGTTAACTCTCAGCGTGTTCTCAGTATAAAAGTTAGAATGATTATCGTTCTATATATGAATAACTATTCACATATTGAGATTTCTCCGAATCTGCCCTTAGAATTGCGAATATTGCGCTCTACAAGTTCTGATGACCCAAACTCCCTCACTTAAAACTCAACAGATACGGGTTAGAGGTATGGATTGCACCAGTTGCAAAATCAAGATCGAGGGCAGTTTGGAGCGATTAAAAGGCGTGACAGAAGCTTCTGTGACGGTGGCTACAGGACAGTTGACCGTGACCTATGACCCGGAGATGGTGAGTGAGGCCACAATCCAGGAGCGAGTGAAGTCCCTGGGGTACTCGATCGCGGAGGGGAACTCGCCCCTATCCAGAGTGGCAACGAACCTGCACGACCATGCTCACGACCATGCCACCCCTCACCACCCTCATGATCATGACCACGACGGCCTCAGTGGAAAAAATGCCTCGGATCGCGGGTATAGTCCCGGTAATGGCGAATTTAATCTCAAAAAAGAACTGCCGTCTGTCGTGATTCCAGTAGTGCTGATGGCGATCGCCATGCTGTTTGAGGAGCCGTTACATAACACGCCCTATCATCTCGCTGAATTTGCGGTCATTATTCCGGCTTACTTGCTCAGTGGCTGGACCGTACTTAAGGCTGCGGGACGAAACATTCTGCGGGGGCAAATTTTTGACGAAAACTTTTTAATGACGATCGCCACGGTCGGCGCACTGGCGATTCACCAGTTACCCGAAGCCGTGGCTGTGATGCTGTTCTTCCGCATCGGGGAGTTGTTTCAAGAGTACTCCGTCAGGCGATCGCGCCGCTCCATTCAGGCTCTGCTGGAAGTCCGTCCCGATACGGCGAACCTGAAAACGAATGGCACCCTTCAGCCCGTGGCTCCAGAAACGGTTCAGGTTGGCGACGTGATTGTGGTGAAACCGGGAGACAAGGTTCCCCTGGATGGCGAAGTGTTGGAGGGAAATTCACGAGTGGATACCTCTGCCCTCACGGGTGAGTCCGTGCCGCGATCGGTCAGACCTGGAGACATGATTCTGGCAGGGATGATTAATCAATCCGGAGTGCTTACTGTTCGAGTCACGAAATTGTTTGGTGAATCCTCAATCGCTAAAGTGCTGGATCTGGTGGAAAACGCCACCAGCAAGAAAGCCGCCACCGAGAAATTTATCACCAAATTTGCCCGCTATTACACCCCGGTTGTCGTCCTTCTCTCGCTAGCTGTGGCGATCCTGCCGCCGCTGTTGATTCCAGGAGCAACCCATACAGATTGGGTGTACCGCGCCCTGGTGCTGCTGGTCATTTCCTGCCCCTGCGGACTGGTGATCAGCATTCCCCTTGGTTACTTTGGGGGAATTGGCGGAGCCGCTAAACGGGGAATTTTGGTCAAAGGCTCTACCTTCCTGGATGCGCTGACCGCCGTTGAAACTGTCGTATTTGATAAAACAGGAACCTTAACCAAAGGCACCTTTAAAGTTACCCAAATAGTGACCAAGAATGGGTTTTCTGAATCAGAACTGCTGACCCTGGCCGCGAAAGCAGAATCTCATTCCAATCATCCGGTTGCCCAGTCGATTCGAGACGCTTACGACCAGCCGATTCCTGAATCTGAAGTGAGCGATTACGAAGAAATTGCAGGGTACGGCATCCGGGCGATCGTGCAAAATCACGTTGTGATAGCTTGTAACGATCGCCTCTTGCATCGAGAGAACATCGACCACGACACCTGTGAGGTCGCTGGAACCGTCGTCCATGTGGCAGTAGATGGGCGCTACGCCGGATATATCTTGATTGCGGATGAGCTTAAAGACGACGCACCGCAAGCTATCCGAGACCTGAAACGCCTGGGTGTTGAGAAAACGCTGATGCTGACCGGAGACAGCCCGGTGGTGGCCCGATGTGTTGCCCAGCAACTCGGCCTGGATGGCTTCATCGCTGAACTGCTGCCGGCAGGAAAAGTAGACGAAATCGAGAAGTTGCTAGACCGTTCAGGCAAGGCGAAACTGGCGTTTGTGGGAGATGGCATCAATGATGCGCCAGTGATTGCCAGAGCCGATGTGGGGATGGCGATGGGTGGATTGGGATCGGATGCGGCCATTGAAACCGCCGATGTGGTACTGATGACGGATGCTCCCTCAAAAGTCGCAGAAGCCATTCAGGTTGCCCGAAAAACCCGTCACATTGTCGTGCAAAACATTGTCATGGCAATGGCGATTAAGGGCCTCTTCATTGCGCTGGGTACAGTTGGATTGGCAACCCTCTGGGAAGCTGTATTTGCAGATGTAGGGGTAGCTCTATTGGCGATTTTTAGCGCCATGAGAGTACTAAAATGAATTATGCAGATAGATAGTGGGTGCATCAATTGATAATGACTTCTGATAATGACTTCGTTTGATAATGACTTCGTTTTGACCCTAGAGGACCATGCCTTAGATTCACTTGCGTTTAGTTGAGATGGAACACAACTTCTAAGAACAGCCTAGAATAGGCTATTAGTTCAATAACCTTCAATTTAATCAAATTTGATGCAAAAAGCTGCTTCCGTTCCATCAAGTTTAATTGTTTCTGGTTTCCGTGCACTGTCTGACCCGCTACGACTGCAAGTACTCGACCTACTTCGGGACCAGGAGCTTTGTGTCTGTGACTTGTGTGATGTTCTGGAGGTCAGCCAGTCTAAGTTGTCCTTCCATCTCAAAACTCTAAAGGAAGCCCAATTAGTGGAATCGCGACAAGAAGGGCGGTGGATCTACTACCGGCTGAATATTCCTCAGGTTGCGATGTTAGAAAAATATCTGGCAGAATATCGCCGCTTCAGTCCCATTCTGCCTGCTCGTACCTGTTAGGGATGCACCTATATCCATCAAGATATTTTGATTAATTTATGTTTCTCATGGATTTTCTTGCTTGACAAATCAAGATTTTTTGAAATGATGAATTTGTACCCCTAACGACATGTGGGGAATTGGCGATGAAACTCTTGACAAACTCCCTGGCATCTGGCTTCAAGGTGCTGATTTCAATCACCTGCCTAGCGGCTACTGTCCAGCTTGTTGGCTGTTCGGCCAATCCCCAGGCTGGGCAAGGTGGCACGATTAAGATTGATGGTTCCAGTACGGTCTATCCCATCTCAAATGCGGTTGCTCAGGAATACCTGAAGAGCAGTGGTAACAAAACCAAGATTGAGGCTAAATTCTCTGGCACTACGGGTGGATTTAGAAGGTTCTGCGCCGAAGAAACCGACATCAGTGATGCCTCTCGCCCCATCTCAATTGAGGAGATGCAAAGCTGTGCCAAAGCGGGTGTGGCGTTCATCGAGCTACCAGTCGCCTTTGATGCGCTGACCGTTGTGGTCAATCCGCAAAATACCTGGGCCAATGATCTGACCATTGCAGAATTGCAGCAGATGTGGGAGCCAGCCGCCCAGGGCAAGATTAACAACTGGAAGCAGATCCGAGCGTCGTTTCCGGATCAACCGCTCAAACTGTTTGGTGCGGGTAAGGATTCGGGCACCTACGACTACTTCAACCAGGTGACATCAGGCGATCCAAAAGCCAGCCGTAGTGACTACTCTGGCAGCGAGGATGACAATGATACTGTGCGAGGAGTCGAGGGTAATGCAGGTGCTTTGGGTTATTTGGGGCTGGCGTATTACGAAGCCAATGCCAAACACTTGAAGGCTCTGGAGATCGATAACGGTAAAGGCCCAGTATCACCCTCTCGCGAAACGGTAGAGAAGGCCACCTATCAACCCTTTTCCCGTCCGCTCTTTATCTATGTCAATGCCAAGGCTGCTCAGCAAAAGCCAGAAGTCAAGGCGTTTGTTGAGTACTATCTGGCCAATGCCGGACAAATCTCGAAAACAGTTGGGTATATTCCCCTTCCAGAACAAGCCTATCGGCTCGCTTCGATTCAATTCACCCGTGGCAAGATCGGCACAGTCTTTGACGGGGTTCCTCAACCTGATGTGACCATTGCGGAACTACTGCGGAGACAGGCCAGGTTTGACCTGGCAGAGTCAAATCCGAATCAGTTAGCGAAG
>JBBIQC010000202.1:0-7693 GCA_037442585.1 Oscillatoriales cyanobacterium bin_317 | reverse complement strand
GAAGACTTTGAAAATAGTTAAGAGTTGAGAGTTAAGAATGAACAGTTGAGAATTGAAAGTTAAGAACGAACAGCGGCCAAAATTTATTAATTTCTCACCCTGAATTCTTCACTTTTCACTCTTACCTCTTCACTTTTAACTCTTAACTCTCAACTTTCAACTCTTAACTTTTAACACTTCACTCTTAACTCTCAACTATCCCCTACCTACTTCTACTCACCTATGACGACTCCACTTGTTGCTCTGCAGAAACCCAAGGGAATTTCGCTGGATGATATTGAGGCGGAATTAGATGCGATCTGGCACAGTCAGAGCGGTGTGAATTCGGCGGCGACACGAGCCTCAACGTTTAGTATGGTGGTCTATGAGCCGGAGGAATTTCAGCAATTGCTGGCCGTGCTGGGATTTTATAAGGGGCCGATCGATGGTGTATTTGGGCCACAAACGAATGAGGCGATCGCACTGGCTCAACGAGCATTCTGCATCAAGGAAACCGGACGCTTAGATAAGGAAACCTTCGCCCGGTTGCGTGAGGAAGTCGCTCAACTGCCACCGGAGAAAGTGAAATTAGCCAATGCTGATTTGCGAGGGTTTAGCATCAGTGAGGCGATCGCGGCTCAAAACCCCTGCCGCATCATTACCCTGTGTCCCACCCTGGGTGCCGAGGATGCAGTCACGGCTCAAGTATCGGCCTATTGTCCGGTTCACAAAACGGGCAGCAACTTAATTTGTAGCGAGTACATCACCCTGCGTGGCACCAAAACGGCCTTGAACCAGGTTGGCAGTATGGTGCGATCGCTGATGATTCCCGATTTGCCTAAGTTTCTCTGGTGGAAAGCGACTCCCAACCCGGAACAGGAGATATTCCGACAACTGGTGGAAGAAGCGAATTGTGTGGTCATGGATTCGTCCTATTTCGGTGATGTAGAAGCGGAATTCCTCAAAATTCAGACGCTGATTGACTCTGGCACCTATGTCGCAGATCTGAACTGGCACCGTCTGGCTCCCTGGCAGGAACTGACGGCGGGGGCCTTTGATCCCCCCGAACGACGAGTGTCCCTCGATGAAATCGACCAGATTACGATCGACTATGAAAAAGGCAACGCGGCTCAGGCATTGATGTTCTTAAGCTGGTTTGCCAGTCGGCTGGGATGGCAACCGATCGCCTACACGCAAGATCAGGATGATTTCTACGAGATCAAGCGCATTACCTTTGTTGGCCCCAACGAGAAAGAAATCAAGGCAGAAGTGGCCGCCATTCCGATCAGCGATCCGGGTGAAATTGTCGGAGATCTGGTGGGCCTGCGTCTGGCATCCAGCAATCCCAAAGCCAACTGTGCCACGATTATTTGCTCCGAGACGGCGGGCTGCATGCGGATGGAATCGGGGGGTGGCGCTCAGTCCGCTCTGCATACGGAACAGGTCACCTCGGCCAACGATCAGAAAGCGGAACTCCTGCTCACCCAGCAACTCCAGCGTTGGGGACGGGATGTGCTGTATGAGGAAAGCCTTGCCCTCGCCGTGCAACTGGTGCATCTGCGGGGACGTTAGGCTGTCGGTAGTCTGATCAGGGAGATGATGGAATCATGAGGGGGTGAGGGAGTCTCATCTACCCACCCTACCCATCACACCTTGACCTGCATGATTCAGGCTCTCCAACCAGTGCTCAGTAGCCTGGGGCGATCGCAATCTGATCACCTTGAGATGGGCATGTTCCGGTTGTTGAAACAGCAGTGGGTATTTCTGTCGGTTCTCGCCGTAGGTTCGCAGCAGCCACAGTAAGATTGAATCTGTGCTGCAGAAGGAAAGCCAGAGGGATTCTCGATTGCCATTGCAAACAGGTTCTTGCGTGATGGCTCGATGGATGGTGCGCCGGAGCAGGCGGCCAAAGGTGACAGAAAAGGAATAATCTAACCAGACGATCGTAGTGGCTCGCGGCCACAGTAAGTCTCGTACCACACTGTAGTTGCCGTCTGTGACCCAGGAGTCGGGCGCGATCGCAGTTGCCACCCGTTCCCGAAAAATCTCATGGGGCACTTCAGTCCAGTTGGGTTCCCAGTGCAGGGCATCCAGTTCGATATGACGAATGGCCAAATTTTGAGCAATCTGTTTTGCCAGAGTGGTTTTGCCAGATCCGGTAGTCCCCACAACGGCAATCCGGGGAGGGTGGGTCAGGAAGGCGTGATTCATAAACTGATCTGATCGGTGCGTTACGCTACGAGTACAACTTGGGGGACATTACAGGTAAAGCCAATTCAACAAAAACAAGGCGGGCAATCAATAAAAACAAACGCCTGTAAATATTTTGGCAACAGCAGAGTTCTCAAGATAGTAACGAGTTGCAAAAATAATACAACGAAATTCTGCAACGATATGGCTGACGAAATCGATTTAGAATGGCATTCCGGCTGCTTGTAGACGGTGAGGGAGATGGGTCATTATGGCGATCGTGATTGCGGGAGAGCGGAGTGGAGTGGGCAAAACGACCGTCACGTTATCGTTGTTAGCCTACCTCAGGCGGCAAGGATGGCAGATTCAGTCTTTTAAGGTTGGCCCCGATTATATTGATCCCATGTTTCACAGTGCCGTTACGGGTCGTCCCTGTCGCAATCTGGATCCAGTGCTGACTTCCGAACCGTACATTCAACAGTGCTTTGCCACCCACTCTCAACCAGTCGATGGCGTTCTGATAGAAGGGGTGATGGGGCTGTTTGATGGAGCAGGGGAAACAATTAAAAATGAAAAATTAAAAATTAAAAATGAAACAGTTCTAACCTTTGGGTTTGGCAGTACAGCGCATGTGGCACGGTTATTGAATATTCCAGTGGTGCTGGTGGTGGATTGTAGTCGCATGTCCTATTCGGTGGCAGCACTGGTGCATGGGTATCGCTCGTTTGATCCATCAATTCAATTTGCGGGAGTGATTCTGAATCGGGTGGGCAGCGATCGCCATCTGGAACTGCTGCGATCGGCCCTGGAACCTCTGGCCATTCCCATCCTGGGAGTATTGCGCCGCCATGCGCAGATCCGGATTCCCGATCGGCATCTGGGTCTGGTGCCTACGGCTGAACTGACTCATTTTCAGACTTTGATTGACCAACTCGCAGACCTGGCCGAAGGGTGGTTTGATTGGGCACAGTTGCTGCCGTTGGTGAGGGGGGGAATAGGGCGCAAGGAGTGGCAAGTGGGGGAAGAGAAGGGAGATGGGGGAGATGGGGGAGATGAGGGAGGAATCCAAAATCCAAAATCCAAAATCCAAAATTTACCTTCCCCCCAATCCCCAATTCCCATCGCGATCGCCCAGGATGCGGCCTTCAGTTTCTACTACGCCGACAATTTAGAGTTACTGGAAGCCTGGGGAGCAGAATTAATCTTCTGGAGTCCATTAAAGGATGCAGAATTGCCGCCAGGAGTAAGGGGTCTGTATCTGGGAGGCGGTTTTCCGGAAATATTTGCGGAGGAATTGTCTCGTAATCAAGCGGCTCGGATGGCGGTTTACCAGGCTATTCAAGCTGGAATGCCAACCTATGCGGAGTGTGGTGGGTTAATGTATCTGTGCCAGTCTTTAATCGATTTTGCGGGACAGAACTTTCCCATGGTCGGTATTCTGCCCACCACCGCAGTCATGGAAAAGCGACTAACTCTGGGATATCGGTGCGCGATCGCCCAAACCTCCAGCCCTCTCGTCGCTCCGGGAGACATTCTCTGGGGCCACGAATTTCATCACTCCCACCTCACCACCGAGCCAGAACATGCCCTATTTGCCCTAGAGAACCCAAGTCAATCAGTTCAAAATTCAAAATTTTCGCTAAGCAATCCAAAATCCAAAATCCAAAATCCAAAATCCCTTGAGGGCTGGCATTTCCCTCACCTGCACGCCTCCTACATTCATCTGCATTGGGGCGATCGTCCTGACTTTCCCCAGCGTTTTCTAGACCATTGCCGCAAATTTCACTCCTCTCTACGGTCGTGCTGAAACGACTCCCCGATTCACCTGCTCTCCGTACATGGCTCGAAGTACCAATGCCGGATCGACCCATTGACCGGAGAATTTCAAGCCCCAGTGCAGGTGGGGGCCAGTGGTACGACCAGTCATGCCCACTCGACCAATGCGTGCCCCGGCAATCACGGCCTGTCCTTCCCAAACTTGAATGCCGCCCTCCCGATCGATCATGTAACGGCCTCGACTATCTTTTTCCACGCGGCCCTGCATGTGGCAATAAATATGCTCCCACTGGCCCGATTGCACAACAACGGAGGTGCCGCAGGCACTGTCATCCGAGACTTCAACAACCTTGCCTGTCCACCAGTTGCGGATGTAGCTTCCCTGCGGGGCGGCCATATCCAATCCCCGATGATATTCAGAACCGGAAGAGCCATCCGCCGCCTGCCGCACGCCAAAGGGAGAGGTATAGGCTTGAAAATTTTCGACTGGGAAGGAAGCCCCAACCCAGCTACCCATTGCGATTTGATTTTGCTGAGTTTCTATGGCTCTTGCCCGCTCTTGTTGGGGTGATTGGGAAATAAAACCAGCAAAAATGGTGATCGCAGCCAGACCGCGACCAGCGAATACAAAAGTCCGTGTGGGAATTAGGAACCGAAGCAACATGCGATCACTCCTCAAGCGCTTGATGAGTTTACTGAGTGGTGCTCAGAATGCATGTTACTGCAGCTTACCCATTTTGCACGTTTTTTTGATTTCGCCACAAAAACTTTCGTATGAATCTGTCCTGGCTCCCATTCACCCAGTCACATTTAGCATGGTCTTGTTCAGAGAAGGGGATTCCATTTTGCCCAGCATGCCCATTCGAATCAGCCAGAATTACGTGATGGGCACGGTGCTTCCCTTTTCCTGACGATATTTTTGATCCCAGCCTGTTGCGATCGAGATTTTTGCTGCTGTACCGTTGCGGCCAAGGCTCCTGTTCCCAGCCAGAGTATCTGCTGAGGGATGCGAGTGAAATTGGTTTGAGCCAGCGTGTGTAAGAGGGCTGGCGTACAACACGGACATAATAATGATTCGATCGGCAACATAGGGATGGATAGCGAACGATGGATTGTGGACAGTGAAGGGTGGAATAGTGACGTTGTATCTCCCTAACTATTCCCACTGGGGGCAAATTTGGCAAATACTTCTGCTTCTGTTAGATTCACTGTTTGATTGGCAAAGTCATAGTAAGCGGGTTTGCGATCGATAAAAATTTGCTCGGTGAACTCAAACCCCACCCCATCCTGAAACAGACCTGCTGGCACGAAATAGTCCCCTGTAGGCAAGAACTTGTAGTAAAGATGCGTCCCACATTCACGACAAAATGCCCGTTCCGCCCACTCTGAGGAGCGATAAGCTTTGACATTCTCTGTACCATCGATCTGCACATCGGAACCGCAGACTATCATTAACGCAGGGCCACCTCCCCAGCGCCGACACATGCCGCAGTGACAGGCATCCACATGCTGCTTATCCGGTGTTGTAACTGTGATGGCACCACAAAGGCATTTACCTTCCATACGTGTCTCCTCGGCTTCCGGTGATTACTGTTTGATTCTGCCATACAACGTTTTCCATCCCCCACAGCCGCTACAGTTTGAGTTCAGCTAGACCCAGGTAGCGTACACCAGTTGGGGAGATTTCAAAGCGGCAGGGCAGGATTTGTACGCCCCGGTCGATCGCCTCCCGAAATAACTTGCCATAAGTCGGATCAGCACTGTCCCCGGGCGCGAAATTAGGACAATCAGCTCGATTGATGAAATACAGCATCACAGGTTTGGCCGCGGGCAGCAGGGCCATCAGTTCCTGCAAATGCTTCTGGCCACGAGTCGTTACGGTATCGGGAAATAGCACCAGATTCGACTGTGCCCAGGTCGTGCTTTTGACTTCTACGTAGATGGGTTGAGCAGCCCCCGTCAGTAAGAAATCAATCCGGCTTTTCTTGTCCTGACCGTAGGGCACTTCAAATCGGATGTCATCGTATTCACCCAGTTCTGGAATCAGTTTGTTCATGAGGGCCAGCCTGGTGATCTGATTGGGCATTCCCGTATTCACGCCGACCCAGGTGGGCTGATTGTCGTAGACCTCGATCATTTCCAGGGTGTAGGCCAGCTTGCGGTTGGGATTATCACTTTTGGACACATAAACTGGACTCCCAACAGTAGACACTCCCGTCATCGGGCCAGTATTGGGACAGTGGGCGGTAATCACGTCACCAGAGGCGAGTTCCACATCCACAAAAAAGCGCTTGTATCGTTTCAGCAAGCGGCCCTCAAATAGGGGTGGGTACTGGTACAGGTAATCAGACATAGCGGTACGATCGCAGCAGAGTGTGTGATTGTTCAAGGGGAAATTGGGGTTGACGTTACAGATTGAGTTATGGGTGGAGGACGGGGGCGATCGCCTGGATGCTTACCTGGCCGATCAGTTAGAGGATATATCGCGATCGCGAATTCAAAAACTGATCAGTCAGGAACAGGTGCGGGTCAATGGGACGGTCTGCACGTCGAAAAAAGCGATCGTGCAGGATGGCGATCGCATTCAGGTGACGATTCCCGATGCCGCGCCCCTCGTCCTGGAGCCAGAACCCATCCCCCTGGAGATTCTCTATGAGGACGATCAACTCCTGATCGTCAATAAGCCAGCGGGATTAGTGGTGCATCCGGCTCCCGGTCATGCCAGTGGGACTTTGGTGAATGCCTTGCTGTGGCACTGCCGCACGGCAACCGGAACCAGCACTCTGTCCGGGATTGGCGGCATTCAGCGTCCGGGAATTGTGCATCGCCTGGATAAGGATACGACAGGGGCGATCGCCATTGCCAAAACTGACTTCGCCCATCAGCATTTACAGCGGCAATTTCACGACAAAACGGCTCGTCGGGATTACCTGGGAGTGGTGTATGGTGCCCCGAAAACGGAACAGGGCACGATTGATGCTCCGCTGGGTCGCCATCCCGTGGATCGACAAAAAATGGCGATCGTTCCCGCAGAGAAAGGCGGACGACCTGCAGTGACTCACTGGCAGATCAAAGAACGCCTGGGAAACTTCACTCTGATTAACTTTGAACTGGAAACTGGACGTACTCACCAGATTCGAGTTCATGCCGCCTCGATCGGCCATCCCATTGTCGGCGATCCGGTTTATGGCTCAGGTCGCTCCCTGGGTGTAAATCTCCCCGGTCAAGCCCTCCACGCTTGGCGACTGAAACTGCAACATCCGGTCACCGGAGCGGCGATCGAAGTAAGCGCTTCCCCACCAGACTCTTTCGTGAAACTGCTGGAAGTTCTCCGCAAAAGAACATGAGGGATGCAGTGGATTACCCTGCCAGCTTAGCTTGGGCCGCCTGGAGCGCCTGACGTACCTGAGCGAATCCGGTGCCACCGTAGCTGTTGCGGGCGGACACCACTTTGGCCGGAGCGATCTCTTCATAAATATCGGCTTCAAAGGCCGGATGCAGGCTTTTCCACTCATCCAGCGTCAGGTCTTTCAGCAACTTGCCCTGAGCGAGGGAGGTTTTTACCACTTTGCCAACCAGATTGTAGGCTTCCCGGAAGGGCACTCCCTTGGCGGCTAAGTAATCTGCGACATCCGTGGCGTTGGAGAAGTCTTCGCTGACGGCGGCCTGCAAGCGCTGGGTGCGAAATTCCATGCCTTCCTGCAGCAGGATCGTCATGGCTTCCAGGCAGGATTGGACGGTGATCACC